>NZ_JBSMDE010000181.1:0-3626 GCF_056497305.1 Caldithrix sp.
AATTGCTGTCGTCCTTTACCTTTCCCACCGATTTCTACAATAAAATTACCGCCTTTTGTTTGGACAAGATAATCGGGCGTTTTTTTCCCTCTGGTTGACTTCAGATAAAAAAACTCATAACGGGCAGATTTCAACATTTCAACGGCAAAATCTTCGCGAATAGCGCCAACAGCCTCGTCAAATGAACGGAATAATAAACGATAGGGCAGATTCATGGTTATTTTTGGTTCTTTTAAGACATTTGTGCCAATGGGCTGGACCACATTCAAAACGAAAGCCCGTTCCAGCAATTGGACGTAACGTTCTGCCTTGTATTTGGTAATCCCCAGATTCCTGGAAAGCGATGTGTAATTAATGCCGTCGATTTCCGCTTTGCCGATAAATTGAATCAGTTTTTCAATGATTTGTAGTTCGCTGGCACGCAAATCATGGATAGCAGGTAAATCACCATAAAGTACTTTTTTTAACACATTTTCTAATAAAGGCAGAATATTTTCTTCCTCCAGAGAAAAAGGCATTATCCCGCCCTTTAGAAAGGAATCAAACAAATAATTGTGAAGCAGGTGCATTTGCTCCCATTGTCTTTTCCAGATGTCCTCCAATTCCAGAGGGGGAATTAAAGTATCTGTTTTGAAATAAATAAATTCTCTAAAGGAAAAAGGAAACATGGTAAAAAATTTAACACGACGAGAGAGGTCTAATTCGGATTGGTGAATGGCTAAAGAAGCGGAACTGGTAAAAATTACCTTAACATCCAGAAAATCATAAATCTTTTTTAATTCACGAGCAAAATGGGTATTAAAATGAATTTCATCAATTAAAAAATATTTAATCCTTTGTGTTTCAATTAACTGTTTTGCGACCTGAAATAGATCAATCTCTGGCAAAACATCGATCGAAAGATAGAAAGAATCCGGAATATGCGCTACCATCTGTTTTAGTAGGATCGTTTTCCCAGAGCCTCTCGGCCCGACAATTCCAATAAAATGTTTGCCCTTATCGGTAAAAATTTTTTCAAATATAAAACGTCGCCGGGGATATTTTTGCGCTTCCTCAAGCGCCAGAAGATGAAGTTCGTTTAGATGTGCTAATTCCATGATACTGCATTCTGTTTAATGATTGACCAAAATGTATATCATTTTAGTCAATAATTTTCTAAAATGCAAGGTTTTTAAAAATTATCGACTAATTAACAGCCAGGCACAGAGTCAAAACATAAATCTGTTTCTCACCAATTTTTTATTAGCCAGACTCATCCGGCCTGTTTTTTCAGCTTGCTCTGCACGCGCCGGCGTTCAATTTCATCCAGAATCATTTTTCTGATGCGGATCGATTCGGGCGTTACTTCCACCAGCTCATCCTGTTCAATAAATTCCAGGTATTCTTCCAGACTCATTTTAACTGCTGGGGCGATTTTCAAAGCCTTGTCTGCTGAAGCGGCCCGCATGTTGGTCAGCTTTTTAGCCTTTTGTAAGTTGACCACAATATCACCTTCTTTGTTGTACTGGCCCACAACCTGTCCTGTGTAAACCTCTTCTCCCGGTTCAACAAAAAAGACTCCGCGGTCTTGCAGGGCATTTAACGCGTATGCATTGACCTGTCCGGTGCCCATGGAAATCATTACGCCATTTTGACGGTGCGGCAACGAACCTTTAAAATATTCGTACTGGTAAAACCGATGGTACATTACCGCTTCACCGGAGGTGGCCGTTAACAGTTTGTTTCGTAATCCCAATAAACCACGAGATGGAATATGGTAAACCAGTTTACGCAAGTTGCCTTTTTCTTCCATTTTGACCATAGTGGCTTTACGTTGACCGACTATTTCGATTACCTTGCCCATCCATTCGGCCGGCACATCGATCACCAGCTCTTCCACCGGCTCTGCTTTTTTACCATCGATTTCTTTGAAAATGACGCGCGGCTGGCCCACTGCAAATTCGTAGCCTTCGCGGCGCATGTTTTCCATTAAAATGGAAAGGTGCAGGATTCCCCTACCTGAAACTTTAAACACATCCGGCGAACTGCCGACTTTAACGTGCAAAGCCACATCCGACTCGGTTTCACGCATTAAGCGATCGTGCAACTGACGACTGGTGACGTACTTGCCTTCTCTGCCAAAAAAGGGCGAGGTGTTAATGGTAAAAGTCATGCTAATGGTTGGTTCGTCAATGGCAATAATGGGCAGAGGTTCGGGATTTTCAGCATCGGTTATGGTATCGCCGATATTAATGTCTTCGATGCCCACAATAGCACAAATGTCGCCGGTTACGACCTTTTTTGCCGGTTGACGTTCCAGGCCTTCAAACGTAAACAGTTGTTTGATCTGAATATCTTCTTCACTACCATCACGACGTACCAGCTTAAAAGGTTTGCCCACTTTAACGGTGCCCCTGAACACGCGACCGATGCCAATTCGTCCTGTGTAAGAGGAATAATCAATGGCTGAAATTTGCATTTGCGTGCTGCCCGAATGGGCTTCAGGTGAGGGAATTTCTCTGATAATTGTCTCCATTAAGGGCTGCATGTCCATGGCCGATTCGACCATCTCTGTGCTGGCCCAGCCCTGTTTTGCCGATGCGTAAACTACGGGAAAATCGAGCAAATCTTCATCCACATCCAGATCAATAAAAAGATCGTAAATTTCATCCAGCACTTCAGCAGGACGCGCATTCGGGCGATCCATTTTATTAATGACTACAATAGGCTGCAGATGTAAATTCAATGCCTTTTGCAACACAAACCGTGTTTGGGGCATAGTCCCCTCAAAGGCATCTACCAAGAGCAATACGCCATCGGCCATACGCAGCACACGTTCAACCTCACCGCTGAAATCCGCGTGCCCCGGGGTATCGATGATGTTTATTTTAATATCTTGATAGCGCAACGAAATATTTTTGGAAAGAATGGTAATGCCGCGTTCCCGTTCCAGATCGTTGGAATCTAAAAAGCGTTCCTGTACCTTCTGGTTGTCCCGAAAGATGTGGTTTTGTTTTAAAAGTTGATCGACCAGCGTGGTTTTCCCGTGATCCACGTGGGCGATGATGGCTATGTTACGGATTTGATTCGTTTCCACAATTTAATTTCCTCAAAATTTAATAAAGTCAAGCAATTTAAGATACAACTCTAAAATCTCCAAAAATATTGCCGGGTTTTGGGATAGAAGGGATCAGGCCAGTGGTTTTTGTACATTGTAAAAAAGGTTAAAATGATCATCGTTCAAAGAGCCAGGAACAAGAAACTGGAAACCGGCGTCCCTGTGTTTGTTTGGTTCACGACGTGGTGGAATGAAAAATGTTGAATGTTGAATTAAAAATTGAAAACGGCTTAATCAAAAATTTTTAAATTCATGGAAGCCTCTGGTTCAAAAGGGCCGGAGGCTTTTTTATCACAAAGGGCTCGGAGGAGGCTCAGAGAGCGCGGAGGAAAATACAAAATAAAAAATAAAAAAATTTAGTGTGCTTTGTGGCTTCTCTGTGCACTTTGTGGTAAAAAGCGCCAGAAGTTAAAAATTAATTTTTCAAGCCTCTTGACATTAATTGAATTTCTTTTAAATTTGAAATTAGTATTTTTAATCTAACTTCCGGATTTGTGTTTAAGCAATCCGTTCTTTATTAAAATTTTTT
>NZ_JBSMDE010000182.1:0-13077 GCF_056497305.1 Caldithrix sp.
CTGAGCTGACTCGGGTAAAGTCAGCTCAGGCGCCCCCCCCCGAATCAGCCACGGTATTGACAAAACGAAATAAAAATCATCAAAAAAACGACGCTTTCCTATTCCTGTACCAGTTGAATCAGATTTCCGCACGTGTCATCAAAAATGGACACCAGCGCACCGTGATCTTTTCGCGTGGGAGGGAGCGTAAATTGCACGCCAGCCGATTTTAATCGCTGATATTCATTCATTAAATCATTGGTAAACAGGTGAAGCGCAGGAATCCCTTCTTGATATTGACGGTATTGTTGTTTTAAAGCTGAAGCACCGACGCCCGGTTCCAGAAGCAGCTCCTTATCCTCAGAAATTACCGTGAGCCAGCGGTGTTGGCCTGCAGGAAAGTCCATTCCCTTTAAGAAGCCCAGTATTTCTGTGTAAAATTGAATGGCCTTTTCCTGGTCATCAACAAAAACGCTGCACAAATGGGTTTTTATGGTTAAAGCCATTTTATTCCTGGATTGAAATGTAAAACGGGTTTACAAAACATCTCTATTTAAAACAAAGAATTACCGGAAGATTATTCCCAATAGAACGCTATGTTGACATTCGGAGGTGTTAATACCCGCAACAGGGAATGGTATTTTTCTTAAAAACGACGTATTGCTTTGATTGACTCAATATTATTTCACGATCAAAATCAAATCCAATTTCCCGCAACGGAGTCTGAATCGCCTCTCTGTGCCCGGCGGGGAAAAGGATCAGTCCCCCGCTGTTCATGATTTTGATCAACGTGGGAAAGGGCACATCTACCCTGTTCAGGATAAGCAAATCGACATAAGCGGGAGGCAAATCTTCAAGGCTTTTAGAAAAGCTTTGCCATTGAATAACGTTTAACAATTCCCCGAGGCTTGGCGCTTGTGCTGTTTCATACATGTAGAGCGTACCGTCGAAATCAACTTTAACGGCCCGCCAGATCGATTTTATGGTAAAAAGAAGAGGGTTTCTTGAAAGCATTACCGCCTCGTTTTTTATTCATTCTGTGTCTAAATTTAAGAGGATTATACACAGATAAAAAATTTTCCTGGTGCAGAAAGAAGCAATAAGATTGAGTTTCCTTTTAAGCCTGAATAAATTTTCTTGAAATTCTTTTCTTTAACCGTAAATTTGAAATATGCGGCGTTGCTTAATTTTAAAGTCTGAGTACAGTTAAGACGATAAATGAAAAAAACTCCCAAATAAGCAGGAGAGAGAATCAATATGAGGTTTGTTAATATTCTATTGCTGCTGATAATGACGTTGGCCTTAACGTCATTTAATCAGGCCGGACAACGCTCGGCAGCTAAGGTTAAATTTATGTTAGGCACCGTAGAACTGATGCGTAAGGGCCGTACCAGCTGGGAAAAAGTTCGGTTTCATGAAAAAGTCTATGAAGGCGATCGGTTGCGCACTGCGCTCAATTCACGGGTAGAGCTCCAGATGCCGGATGGATCGGTAATTAAGATTAACGAAAACAGCATGTTCGATGTTAAAGAAATTAAAACGCCGGAAAACGAACAAAGCGATCGGCAGAGTTTTACGCTTTGGGTTGGCAGTCTGTTTGCCAAATTTCAAAAAATTATTGAACAACGTCAATCCAGGGAAATCGAGACGCCAAGCGCGGTTGTGGCTGTACGAGGCACAGAATTTGATCTACAGGTCGATCGACAGCAAACCACTGTAGTGCGTGTTTATGATGGTCGTGTTTCTTTGCGTTCCAAAACCGCGCCCGGTGAGGTACTGGTTGACGTCAATCAGGAATCCAAGGTAGAACGGGGTAAACCACCTACGCCACCCAGGCCCTTCACGCCACCTTCTGAGGGAGAAGAACAGGGCACTGGCGGTCAACAAAGTTTATTCATAAAATTCAATCTGAAAAAATTTCAGATTACGGAACCGGCGCTGGTGGCTGGCGGGTTACTGCTCACCGGGCGCACCCTGCCCGGAGTTCGCCTGACCGTAAACGGCCTGCCTCTAAATGTCGCCTCCAATGGACTGTTTAAAGGGCGCATTCCGGTACAGGAAGGATTGAATATTTTAAATGTTCTGGCCGAATTTAAAGGACAACGTAAACAACAAACGGTGCGGATTCTGGTCAACACGCAAAAGCCAAAGATCAAGCTGGCCCGTCCTCTGACTTCAGCCTTCACCAACCGCAGGGACTACAGCTTAAGCGGCGCGGTTTTTGATCAGACGCCCGGCGATCGTGTTAAAGTGTACATCAATGATGAATTTATTACCGAAGTAATCGGGCAGGGCAGTTTTAACCGCACCATCATTCTAAACGAAGGACCCAATACCATTCAAGTGGTAGCCGAAGACCTTTCCGGTAATCGCACAGTCCTGGCAGAAAAGATCTTTCTGGATACGGTAAAACCGATTCTGACCATTACAGAACCAGCGCAACCGGTGTTTGTTCGTTTTGAACCACCCCGCCCCCCCGGAGAAAAAATTAAATTCGGAGAAGAAAAATTTGTGCAGATCATTCGGGGTGTGGTGATTGATCCCCAACCTTCTTCAGGGATCAAACGCATTATTGTGAATGGACAGGAAATTAAACCAAACAATGATGGCAGTTTTGAAGCAAAAATTTTTCTGAAACGCGCTTTAGGTGGACGAAAAGGGGAAAACCGCCTCTCATTTATTGTTGAAGACCTGGCCGGCAATATTTTACGGGACAATAGCCGGGTGATCATCGTGCAATGACAAGGAGTGCTTGTGATGAAACAGAGCATATGTTTATTGATTTGCATTATATTACCGAATATTTTGCTGGCGCAGGGGGCCTTTAATCTGACCGGGCGCGTCTCTTTGCAAACCCTTAATGTGTCCTATGATGAAACTTCTAAACTAAAGCCCGATTCCATTCCGGACGATCAATACGCCAAAAGTACGCTGGTACCCGGTTTGCAACAGCGCTTAAATCTGGCTCTCTTCGGTCGCAGCCGCCAATTTGATATTACTCTGCTCGGTGATTTAAAAAACAATCCCTGGGATCAACTCAATAATTTCAACCGTGTCGATCGTTTAACACTCAACATTCGCTACGCAGGCAATGAATTGATACTGGGAGATTTTTTTCAGAGTGGTTCTGAACTGTTCGTCCAGAGTCGGGAAATACGCGGGATGAAACTGGCCCTGGAACACGGGAAGGATTTCTACTACAAATTTGAGTTTATTGGCGGCCAGGCGCAAAAAGCCTTTCCGGTGGGCAGCCGCTTGCCCGAGCAATACCGCCAATACGAAAATTCCGGTCAGTACCAGCGTTATTTAGGTGCCGGACAAATGCGTATTGGAAAATGGGAACGCTTTGAGATAGGCGCTAAATTTCTCTGGGCAAAAGACAATAAGAATTCCGTAGATCAGGCCATCAGCGAACCATTGACCAATCGTCTGGCCGGACTCGATGGTTACCTGATCTTGTGGGAAAAACGGTTAAAATGGTTTTTTGACGCCAATTACAGCCGCAAAGATACCCTCAGCGCTACGAATGTAACCGACCTGGCCTATCGTGCCGGCTTCGATCTGCGCCTGGGCCATTTTAAAATGATTCTTTACAAACAACGATTGGGGTACGATTATTACACAGCCGGTTACCCCTATCTGCAAAATGACCGGGATGGCTTTGTGCTCAACTCGGTTTATAATTTCCCTCAGAAGTTCGCCCTTTCATTGGAAGGTGAACGCTATTTTGATAATCTGAAAAACTTTAACACCCTGCCCCGTACCACAACCAATTCAGCAATTTTAGGGATTACCTCTATGGTCACTAATTTCCCGGAGCTGAGCCTTAAATTCAGGTACCGTGACGACCGCAGTAACACCATCCTGGATACCGTAAGAACAGATAAAACCTATCTGGGGGTTGAAGGAAGATTGTCATTGGGATCGTTGAATAACCGACTTTCTCTGTCGGTCATTTACCTTGATCTTGATGATCGAAGTGTGCTGCAGGCCGGCTCGCCGCTGGGTACGAAGCAACTGATCAGCAGCATTAATTTTTACACTCGCCCCCACAACCGCCTGTTTATCTCAGGGGGTACGGTTTTCAGCTCGTTGAAATTGACTAATTCTCAAAAGAATATCAATTCCTACACCTTTACTTCCGGACGCTGGGACGTGATTCCGGCCCGTTTGCGCGCCGAATTCAATATGAGTTTCATTTACAATGACGCTGCCAATGGCGGCTACCAGGACATGCTCAGCGATTACAGTCAGCTTACTTCCACTTTTTCGCTGGAATACTTCTTTACCCCGCGGATTTCGCTCAAGGCTATTGCCGGAAACGATTTTCGCGACATGCGGTACAGCCTGGATGAAGCGCGGCAGGTCATCAGTGATCCGGATTATGGCCCCACCTACTTCAACGGATACGAAACCTACCACGGGTTAAAATACGGCGTGGAATTGAACTGGATTTTTTAATGGGCCCGAAAGGCTTTTAGAGCGTTCAGCCGCAGTTGTCTTTTCTGTACAGGGCTTCTTTTCCAGTTGTATTCGTACACGGCTCCTTCCCACTCACCGTACATGGCGTTGGGCAAAACTATGAACTTCCGTCCAAATTCTTCCTGGAATTGATCCGCCGCCCGCAAGCGGTCGCTAATGGATTTATGTTCAAAAAGCGCGCTAAAATCATTCAAATTGTCCCCGAACAGGAGCAAAATGGTGTGCGTTTGCTGAATAGTTTGCCGTCTTTGTTTTTTACTGGAAGTGGAAGTTCTCAAAAAAAGATGATCGGCCGTGACTTGCGGAAAGCCCTGTTTTTTCAGGTTCTCCATGGTCCAGGCTTTACTCTCTTCCTTACGATTGGAAACGTAAAAAATATCCACCCCTTTTTGATCGGCAAACTTTAAGAATGACAAGGCGCCGGGCACGGGTTGAGCGCTGGCTTCAGCCAACCACTCTTTCCAGCCTGTCGGGTAGGATTTTCCGCTCTTGATGAGAAAGGCCTCATACGGACTGTTGTCCAGCATGGTTTCGTCAATATCAACAACAACGGCCGGTTTGCGATCCGATTGCAGTGTGTCGAGCATGGATTCCAGACGCGAGCGTCCAAGATTGTAGGCCTGGTAACAAAGGGCCCGATATTCGGCAGCGGTTTGCTGGTAAAGTGTTGCCATGACCAGGTGTTCATTGGGATTTGCAGCAGTTTTTACCTGGCAGGAACTTAAAATTAGCAATAACAAATTAAAACTAATGATAATCTTTCTCATGATCCTCCTTTCATTAATCTAAAACAGAGTTTTGAAAAATGCAGATTGATATCATTTCATTCCCGCAAAGCGGGAGGAGCAGTCTTGTACCTACACTAAAAATATGCTTACTTTCAATTTTTTCTTGCTAAAATATTAAGATAAATCTTTTTAACGAAAACTCATTTTTTTCCAAAAACGGCGTTGACAACTTTCTTGACTGAGCGCCTCTTTTTAGCTTACTCCCTGTACCTTTTTCGATTGCCTCCTAAAAGACAGGTCCGGCCTGCAGATCAATCTTTTTGTTTAACCTTTAACCGGCGATAGCGATTTAAAGCCGCAGCCACTTCAAAAATTCGTGGTTGGGCAAAGTTGCCGGGATGTTCCTGACCCCGTCGAAAAGGATTTAAAGCATCGAGGCCCTGTTCTTGCCAGAAGGCCTGGAGTTTCTGCATTAATTCACGCACTGTTAAACGACCATCCATCCAGCGCTGACTGAGAAAGTGCAGGGCAAAACCAATGGCCCGGGTTTGGCTGATATCGACGATCTGTTCGATTTGTTGCAGATCGATGACGCTTGTGCCAAAACGGATGGCCTTTAATCCCTGCGTTTCTATTTTGACCTCTTTTTTGCCTTTTGAAGCATCGAAACATTGCGGCAGAGGGCAGCGTTCTGTCCATTTCTCCCACTCAAATTCGCGTTCAAAAGTACGTGCGCTGTCCATTTCTCTGGCAATTTTACGCGCTTCTTCGGTCACCACCTGTGGCCGATAGGCTTTCATCATGACTACCGTATCGGCTACTGAAAAATAGTCGCCGCTCCCGCCCATGACCAGCGCAGTGGAAACGCCAAAGCGTTCGTACAATTCCCGAACGCGGTCGATAAAAGGCGTAATGGGCTCGAAAGATTTGTGTACCAGGGCCTGCATTCGGGCATCACGGATCATGAAATTTGTGGCAGAGGTGTCTTCATCCACTAAAAGCACTCGGGCGCCCGCTTCCAGCGCTTCCAGAATGTTGGCCGCCTGACTGGTACTGCCCGAGGCGTCTTCAGTGCAGAAATGAGCGGCGTCCTTGCTACCAGGCAAATGATTAATAAAGGGCCGAATGTCCACCTGTTCCACGCGTCTTCCGTCTTCGGCCCGAATTTTTACAGACTCAGGTAGAGTCACCACGTATTCCCGGCCATCTCCTGGCACATGGGGATAAATGCCTAGTTCCAGGGCATTCAGCAAGGTCGATTTTCCGTGAAATCCCCCTCCAACAATCAAAGTAATGCCTTCTGGAATGCCGCAACCTGTAATGGACTTTTTACCGTTAACCGGATTGAGCAGGGGCATGGTGACGCGTAATTCATCCGGTGTTTGAAAAGGAATGGCCTGTTCACGAGGAAGCGGTTTGTTCGAAATACCGCTCTCGCGGGGCAGGATGGCGTCCTGGGCAATAAAGGCAATTAAATGCAGCGTTTGCAGTTGCCTCTGGATGGCAAAATAATTTTCTACGTACTCGGCAAAGCGCTTCACCATCGGTTGATCCAGCCTGGAATAAATCAATCCGTTTTTTACAATGGCTGGCAATTCATCAAAAAACATAGCTCTGGCTTGCTGGCCTAAAATGGTTCGCCTTCGCGCCGGAAAGCCCATTTCCATTCGCGCCTCCACAAACGAGTCCGTTATTTTCAGGGCGGTTCTGGGCAAAATCTCCTGCCCGCCGACATCGATCCGAATTAAACCGCTTTTGCCCGTTCCGCGGTTTAGTTTGGCCCGCGAGCGGATGTTTTGATGCACAATGCGAATCAGAGCATCAGACAGGCCCAGTAAACGTTCCTCCGTAAGCATGAATTCCTGAGGGATGCCGGCCCGTTCCTGACTGATGCGTACTCTGATTTTGGAAGGTTGGGCAAAAGGATCACCCTGCACATGGTCAATAAAGAGCGTAAATGCCTCAAAAAGATAGGCGCCTTTCAGCTCTTTGTAAGCCTTGTACCCCTTGCCGTCAATCCGCTGCAACAATTTGTTCAGATCATTGGCTTTTAACATTGCGCTAGGCCACGTCCATATTTGAAATCAGACAGTTTCAACATGGGTAGATTGGATCACATTTTAAAAGTCAATTAAAGGTAACAGAAAAAAAACAAACGGGCAAAGTTCCCATTTCTGTTACTACTCAATCAGACTGTACCCACTCGGAACCTGGAATTTGTTTTCTCCGATGTTCTCTGATTTCAGTTCAATCAGTTCGGTGTGGTAAGAAAAATCGGGCTCGTATTTGGACGGTTTTTTTACCGCTTTTTCTTTCAGTTTTTTCTTTAAAAAATTGCCAAACATTCCACCGGGATTGGTAATATCGATGTTCCCTTCTTCCCGCTCTTTCATCTGTTTTTTGTGACCCGGTCGTGTCGCAAAATATTGCCCGTCAACCAGAACCGGAATACCTTCGATTTTTTTCATTTCCCGCGTAAATTTGGAATCAGGCATATTTTCAATTGCCTGAGCATTCTTGCTCATGGCCTGAAACATCTGAATCCAGTTTAACCCAAGGATGGCCTGGGTTTCCATGTCTCCGCCAAGCCCTACATATTCCAGGTATTTCATTTGAAATTGCTGTTCTTCCTGTAAGGCCTTTTCAAAATCCTTCGTAGATTTGGTTGTCCATACATCGGTGAACAGACTATCTTTTCCTTTTTCACCGGTTTCGTTGTTCACCCATTCCGTAACCCAAAAAATGTGGTACTCCTTGGCCGGAAATTGATGAATGGTTTTGCTCTTTCCGGTGGGCACCACTTTAAAAACCTGCCTGGTTATTTTGATGGAGCTTTCTTCTTCAGGATATTCCTCTTCTGTTTCAGTTACTTCTTCTGTGCCTCGTTCGGTTGCTTCACTCAAATTGATTTTTTCAATTGGCTTAACGCGGTATTGTTTTTTGTCATGAAAGAGTTCAAAGATTTTCATTTTTTCCAGATCCACAATTTCGCCTTTATTCTTTTCTCCAAAAAGCAGTTTGGAAATCATCTGGCCCATCATGCCCTGTGCTTTAAAAGCATTTTCGCTCTCTTTGTGTTGTTTTAGATCTTGTAACCAGACGGTCTCGTGCGTGGAGAATTCTCCAAATCCTTTGAATTTTACTTGGGTCTTGCTCTGACGGATGACGCCGCCCAGCACAAACTGCACCGCTAAGAGCACTAAAAACTGAATGAATAAAATAGGTCGCATGGTATTTCCTCCTCTTTAAATGTATGGAACTTTACATTTTAAATATTTGAAGATGGTCGTAAGACGTTTCCTTTAAGCTTTTTACATTCATTCCAGCCATCTTTCAGGGTTGTAGGTTTTGTTACTTCCGTAAATGCCGAATCTTAAACTGACCTGCCCCAGATACCCGGATTCGCCCACCTTTCCAATGACCTGGTTTTGTTTGACCGGCATGTCGCGGTAAACGTAAACCTGCGCTAAATGAGAATAAACAGAGTAGTAGCCTTTGCCGTGGTAAACGATGACCGTGTTGCCATAATCCGGAAGAAAAGTAATAATTCGCACTACGCCGGGGAAAATGCATTTTACCGGGGTCCCTGGCTTGGCTTTGATTTCAATGTCTGTATTTTTAATATAGGTTTTAGAAGCGGTACCATGTTGAAGACCGTAGCGTGAGATGACTTTACCTTTAACCGGCCAGGGTAATTTGCCTTTGGCCTGAACAATGTTTTCAAAATGTAACGAGGGAGCCTCAGTGGGAGCAGTCGGGGTTTGCTGTCGGCGCTTCTCTCTGGCTAAACGTTCTTTTTCCAGAGTGGCGATTAAATCCATTAAGCGTTTACGCTCCCGATCTTTCTGGCTGAGTTGTTTTTGATAGGTGAAATGTCTGGTTTTTAATTGTTTAAGCAAACGCTGCTTTTCGCTTTTGCGTACCAGATATTGATGGCTCTTTTTCCGAATCTCAGTAAAAGCCATATTTTTTTGAGCTAATGCTCGCTCCAGCGTCTGTTTAAGATTGCTGATCTGAATGCGTCGTTTTTCAATGGCCAGAATCAGGTTCTCATCATGTCGGGCGATCTGTTTTAAATATTTTAAACGGATCAACGCCTGATTAAGGGAATGGGAACCCAACAATACCTCGAGAGGTTTGATTCTTCCATATTTGTAAGAATAGACGGCGCGGGCTGCGTAGAGATTTTTTAATTTTTTAACCCTTTGTTCGGCCTGCTGCAATTCAGCCTCTTTTTGTGAAATCTTTTTCTGCAGCATCTGGATTTCCTGCTCCAGCAATCCTCTGGAACGCATGATTAAGGCCATCTCTTGGTCGATAAGCTGAATTTGCATTTCCAGGTCCGATTCTTTGCGTTTGGTGCTCAGAATCTTTTGACGTAGTTCTTCGATTTGGGCGTTTAATTCTTTTAACAAACTGCGGTTCAAAGACAATTTGTTTTCAGTTGATTGCTGCGCATTCAAGAACCATGGCCCTAAAAAAAGGCCGGCCAGTATGACGACAATTACCTTGCGCCCCACTCTAAATCTCCTGATTTTACTCAAAAAAAGTATGCCACAGAAAGCGCGTTACTCAGTCCAATACGCGGATGGTATTCCAGAGCATAACAAATGGAAATGATTTTTCGTTTAAAAATCAATCCTGATGAAAACGAATGAACCTGCTGCCTGAAGCCCCATAAAACAGTGAACATGGGATTAAGTTCAACCGCAATTCCGGCTCGATAATCAAAATCGGCACGCTCGTCTTTAAATAGGTCCAGGCTAATGCGGGCCTGAGGCAGTAGTTTTATTTCCAGCCCATGTATCAGGTAAACCGGAATGTCTCCCTTTTGCGCTGACAACGTGGGTTCATTGAAGTTAGCAAAAACACTGGCCATATTCAACCAGGGGAGAATTTTTAGATGAACGGCCGCGCTAACCCCTATGCTGTGGTAATGTCCATAGTTTTTGATTTGTAAAAAATAGTTATGGAACAAAAATCCGACTGCCAGTCGTTTGAAAAAATGAATTGCCAGAGCCAGTGAGACCTGGTGTTCCTGGTAGTTTTTGTCGCCAAATTGACTGATGAACAGGCCCAGGGGAAGGCCTTTGAGCCGGGAATTGAAGCTCAAAGCAAATTCATTGAGTTGTGCGATGTTGTAAAAATTTCGATATTGCAGCTTTAAGACAGGCTGCGAGCCAAAGACAAGCAGCGCTGGGTTGACATTGAAGAAATCTGGCTGCGGCCGGGCCACACCGGAACTACCCAAAGCCAGATAGGAAGGCGGCATCCTTCCCGGCTCAAAGGCAGAGTGGCCCAAAGCGACCAACAAAAATAGCAGCAGACCGGTTTTTTGTACAATGGGATTTTTCATATGTTTTTCCATTGTTTAAGCTAAATTTAATCGGAATGCAACAAAAGTCAACTACAAACCCTGTTTCAAGGAGAATGTAATGCAACGTATTTATTTGGACAATGCAGCCACAACGCCGCTGATTCCCGAAGTTGTTCAGGCCATGCATGCCTGGAATCAACAGTTTTTTGGCAATCCCAGCAGCGTGCATCATCATGGCCAGATTGTCCGGGCCCGTGTGGAAGAGGCCCGCGATGTCATTTCCGGATTTATGGGCATTCCATCCAAACAACTTTTCTTTACCAGCGGAGCTACCGAAGCCAACAACTGGATCCTGAAAAGTTTTGCTCAGCAATTTCCCGATAAACATATTCTGGTTTCTCAATTGGAACATCCCTCGGTCTTTAAAACTGCACAGTACCTGCAAGCCAGAGGATATTTGGTGGATTTCATTGAACCCGATGTTCGGGGGCAAATCACGGTAGAGCAAATAGAAAAACGGTTGACCCCAAAAACCGCTCTGATTTCGGTCATGTTTGTGAACAATGAAACCGGCATCGTAAATCCTGTACATGAAATCGGCGTGTTTTGTGCAACCAATGACATCCGCTTTCATTGTGACGCAGTTCAGGCTTTCGGGAAGATTCCTTTTTCTGTTTCAGACCTTCAGATCGATTATTTAACCATTTCTGCGCACAAAGTACACGGGCCTAAAGGCCTTGGGGCCGTGTTTATTAGGGAGCCCGCCTTATTGGAACCCCTGCTGCATGGAGGTGAGCAGGAAGCGGGCCTACGTGCCGGAACCGAAAATGTGACAGGCATTATTGGCTTCGCTCAGGCCGTCCAATGGTTGAAAACTCAATCCGATGCGTTAAAAAAGGTACAGGAATTACAGAACTTTTTTGAAAAAGAGATTGTAGCTCTCTTTAAACAAGCAGTAGTAATTGGCCAGAATGTGGAACGTTCGCCCTTCATCAGTCAAATTGCTTTTCCAGGTAAAGACAATCAAAATGTCATGATGTTATTGGATTTGAATGGTCTTTCTGTCTCTGTAGGTTCGGCCTGCAGTTCCGGATCGGTCAAACCTTCGCGCATTTTGCAAAAAATGAACTTACCAGATTCCATTGTAAATAGCGCCTTACGCTTTAGTTTTTCGCTTCTAACTCAAAAAAAAGACCTGGAACATGCCTTACAGGTCATAAAATCCATTTTATTTTGATACGAATCACTGATTAAGTGCTCTGGTCTCTATATAATAAGAGCCAACAGTTCAAACCAATTAGAGGAGGGCAAGCATGAGAGTTACTAAGTTATTCATTTTACTAACGATAGTTGGTGCTTTACTTTTTTCTTGTTCGGATAAGAAAAAGGACAATGGCACTAATCAGGAGGAACAGCCTCCACAGGGAGTGACAATCGAACCAGTTCAATTGCCGGCCAGTATGATGCAGTCAACGGATGCCAACGCACAATTGGTTGTTACCTATGTCAATTTTGTGAACCTGTTTCAAGGCTGGACCAGTAGTTTGATGCCCCCAGGACAGGTAGGCAAATTAAGCGCTGTAGAATCTGCCACAGATGGTCCGCCCTGGGTTTACACCTGGACTCAGCAGGGCGTAACCGTTACATTGACCATCGATATTGAAAACAATCAATATCATTGGGTTTTAACCTACACGGGCCTGTATGAAGGGGTTCAATTAAATAAAACCAAACTTTTTGAAGCCTGGGAAGACCTGGATGGGACTTCGGGTAGTTTGATTCTCTACAATCCGGAAAATAATACAAAGGCTGCGGAATGGACATGGCAAAATGCGGAAAACGGTACTACAACCGTTCATTTCATAAGTTACGATGAGCAATTAGAAATAACCGTTGTACAAAACGCAGATTTATCGGGTTCCATAGAAGTTAAAGAAAATAATGTTTTGACGTTTAAGGCGATCTGGAATGGCGACGGCTCTGGTCAATGGTGGACGTATGATGAAAACGGTGAAATAGGTAGCGGTACCTGGACATAAAATGGGAAAGGGGCGAAAGCCCCTTTTTTGATTGATCAAAAACAGGATATTTCCGAAAACTTAAATTTTTTTTGGGCACCAATAACCGTCTCATCTGGAGGGAAAATCCTTTGCTGTTTCTATCGGGCTCGCCTTGCGGAAACGAATGGCAATGGTTGAAAACCTCTGCCAGGTGAATTTTTTTCAAGCAAGCATTTCTTTATTCCTGTATTATAGGCCATCCCAAAGAGCTATTTAATCATTGAAACATTCAACAATTCAACGGTTTTACTCACTTACACAGCACAAAAATTTTCGCATCCCGTAGCGCGACTCTCCAGAGTCGCGTTGGCTCGATAGAACCAATAAAAATAATGACAAAGAACGGAATTGATTTTCCTTAATACACAGATTCTAAGGCAGCATAGCCGCAACGTAACTCGAGCTTCAGCTCGAGACTTTGTAAGGGCGAAGCATTTTTTGAAAAGTCTTTCTCAAGAGCGATTTAACTTTTACACAAAGAGGTTGCGTTAATTGGAACAACCTTCAGGAA
>NZ_JBSMDE010000183.1:0-10334 GCF_056497305.1 Caldithrix sp.
AAGCTTTCCCAAAAGTTAAAGTAGATGAACATTTAAAAATCAAAATTTACATTGTAAAGATTATAACTCCCTGTTCCCTTTTTTAAAGGGGACAGGGCCTGGGGGATGGGTTTTAAAACAAAAGCTCGCCTTAAAGATCGATGGGGTGATGGCTCATTTGTGAAAAGACTTCCGCTGTTGGAGGGCAAGAATTAAAAGTATAAGAGTATAAGAGTGTAATGGTTAAAGAGTGCCTGTCATCGCTCTTACACAGCCTCGAGCCGAAAATCGAGTTACGTTGCGCCTGCAAATGGTTTGCCAATGTAAGGGATTCTCAGAATGACATGCCGGCCCAGGCCTTCACCGCCTGAGCAAACTTGCCCCTTGGTAAATTAATTCGTAATTCGTAATTTTTAATTAAAATGCGCCCTTTGCGGTTTTTTAAAGGTTGCAGCCTTCCTGCATTAGTTGTTTTTACGGGATTCCTATTTCAAATAAATGGCATTTAAATCCGTGCTGTTTGAATTTTGTTGTTGATTGTTGTAAAATCGGTAATGAAAAATAAAGATCAGAGCGGAGGTGATAGCAGTGAAATGTGAGCAGATTGGTCTGCTGGTCGACAAATACGAATTGACCATGGCGCAGACCCATTTTAAAAATAAAAGGATGCATCAGAAGGCCTGCTTCGACTATTTTTTCCGCCAACTACCCTTTAAAAACGGGTACCTGGTATTTGCCGGGCTACAGGATTTACTCGAGATGTTGAATAATCTGCGTTTTGGGGAGCAGGAGGCGCAGTTTTTAATAGACGATGGTTTTGATCCGCAGTTTGTCGACTATCTCAGGCAGTTTCGTTTTAAAGGGACGATTCACGCCATGCGCGAAGGCGAGATTGCCTTTCCTGTGGAACCCCTGCTGCGTGTTGAGGGCAATCTGATCGAAACGCAAATGGTCGAAACGCTGATTTTGAATGTTTTAAACTTTCAATCTCTTATTGCCACCAAAGCCGCGCGCGTCCGCCTGGCTGCCGGTGACCAGGCCGTCAGCGATTTCGGCTTGCGTCGAGCGCACGGTCTGGGAGGCATTCAAGCCAGTCGGGCGGCCGTGATCGGCGGTTGCGATTCCACTTCCAATATGCTGGCTGCCTTTCATTACGGCCTTAAGGCCGTGGGTACCATGGCCCATTCCTTTGTGCAGAGCTTTGACGACGAGTTAACGGCCTTCCGTGAGTATGCGCGTTTTAATCCGGACAGTTGTGTTCTGCTGGTCGATACCTATGACACCCTCAAAAGCGGCCTGCCCAATGCCATTACCGTGGCCAAAGAATTGGAAGCAAAAGGGCACAGGCTGGTCGGCATTCGCATCGATAGCGGCGATCTGGCCTACCTTTCTAAAAAGGCACGGCGCATGCTCGATGAAGCCGGTCTGCACTATGTGAAGATTGCCGTTTCTAATCAGCTGGATGAATTTGTGATTCGCAGTTTGAATGAGCAAAAGGCGCCCATTGATTTTTTTGGGGTGGGCACGCGACTCATCACCGGGCAGCCGGATGCCGCCCTGGACGGCGTTTACAAGTTAAGTCTGCTCGATGACGAACCACGCATGAAAATCTCCGATACTCTAATTAAATCTACACTGCCAGGCAAAAAACGCGTGATTCGCTATTCCAACGGTGAAGGCGGTTTTTTAGCCGACGCCATTGTGCTCGATGATGAGCAAAAGATCGATTGCATCTACCATCCGTTTGAAAAAGAAAAACATTTTAAAGTTTCGGGTCTCCGAGAGGAGGAGTTGTTCATCAAAGTAATGGAGAACGGACAAATAACCATGCCTATGGAAACGGTGCAGAATATCGCGCAGCGTACGCGGGAGAGACTGAAAATGTTGCCTCCTGAGCATAAACGGTTTGAATATCCACACATTTACAAAGTCGGCATCAGTAAACGGCTGATGGAGTTACGCGATGCCCTGGTCAAACAATTTCGAGGGGAGGATTGAACATGAGTCGTGCATTAATTCTGGTGGACATTCAAAATGATTTTGTCCCGGGAGGGGCTCTGCCCGTGCCCGAAGGGGATCAGATTGTCCCGATAGTCAATAAAATTATGCCGCTGTTTGATCTGGTGGTGGCCACACAGGACTGGCATCCGCAAAATCACGGCAGTTTTGCCTCCAATCATCCCGGAAAAAAAGAGTACGATGTGATTGAATTGAACGGCCTGCAACAGATTTTATGGCCGGATCATTGCGTGCAGGGCTCGTCCGGAGCTGATTTTGTGCCCGGGTTGAACACCAATCCGGTTGAAGCCATACTACGCAAGGGTACCGATCCAAACATCGACAGCTACAGCGGCTTTTTTGACAACGGGCGCAAAAAAAGCACTGGCCTGGCAGATTTCTTGAAAGGGCGGGGCGTAGATGAAGTTTTTGTGGTCGGACTGGCCGGCGAATTTTGCGTAAATTACACCATTTTAGATGCGGCCGATCTGGGCTTCAAAACATATCTGGTCAAAGACGCCACCCGTCCCCTGGACTGGCAAAATTTTGAAAAGGCCATGCAAACCATGCGCCAAAAAGGCGTAACCATTCTGGAAAGTAAAGATCTGGTTAGCGCACCGTAACCCGAGCTTCAGCTCGAGACTCTGTGAAAGCAGAAATCCCTAACACTGGAAAAAGGAATCTATCCTCATGAATTACGAATTTTTTCTGACAGTAAATAGAATGAGTAATGGAGTTGGCGTAAACAGGCAGGAGCATTTTCTACCAGGATTTGTTTCCGAAAAATTTTTTAACTATACTTCTTTGTTAAATTTTCAAAGGCAATGTCCAGAGGCATTCGTCAGTACCATGGACGAGAGGAGGACCGATGAAACAGGTAAAAATCGGCTCTGTAATTTTAGAACTGGTTCAGGGAAATATTGCCAGTCAGTCGGACATGGAGGCGGTGGTCAATGCGGCCAACGCCATGTTGGCGCCCGGTGGGGGAGTGGCCGGCGCCATTCATCAGGCCGCCGGACCGGGACTCTATGAAGAGTGTAAACCTCTGGCTCCCATTCGGCCCGGTCAGGCGGTCATTACCTCGGGGCACGGTTTGCCCAATCGCTATGTCATTCACACCCTGGGCCCGGTTTACGGAACGGACAGGCCGGAGGCAAAAATTCTGGCCGATTGTTACAGAAATTCTTTAAAACTGGCCGAAGAAAATCACATTGAGTCCATCGCCTTTCCGGCCATTTCCACCGGCATTTTTGGCTACCCGGTCAAAGAAGCGGCTCAGATAGCCCTCAGCACTGTTCTTGATCAGGCGCCTGAGTTGAAGCATGTTAAAAAGATACGCTTTGTGCTGTACAGTGCCTCGGATTTAAAGACCCATGAGGAGGTTCTGGAAAGGTTGTTGAGCGAGCGTGGATTGTAGGCCTGGCATCCCTGCTCTGTTTTTAAAAAAAAGATTTTCCCGTTTCGTTCCGACTTTCTCGGGGCCCCAGTCGAAATCATGGGAACCCCCAGGCGTAAGCCTGAGACCTGCGGCTACCGCAATTTTTAAAAATGATAGGCCGGGAAAGACCGTTTATTGGTAAAGGTATTCGAATTCCCGCAGACTCTCTTTAATGGTTTGCGGTAATTCTTTGGCAAAGACGTCCAGTGCGATTAAGGCGTTCAGGTGGGCATCGCGACCAGAAAAAGCGCGGAAGCGGCTGGCCAGACCGGCATTGACTTCTTCAATTTCATAATAAATCTGAATCAGGCCGTTCATGTCCCAATCTGCCTTCTGGCCCTTTTTGTACTTAATGAATTCCCCTAACAGGTAGGTGCTGGCCGCCCGGAAGATGGTCTCGGGCAGAGTAGCAAACGGCAAATGAAAACGCACCATGGGCTTTAATTTGCCCAGAATAGGGCAACCACTGCTGACCATGAAAATGCCCATCATGGAGCCCAGCCCGTGTTGTACGGAGGTGCGGCTGGAATAGGTGCGCTCTGGGGTTTCCACTAAAACGGTCACTTTTTCATAAGAAATAATGTCTTTAAAATCTCTCAGGATGTATTCCAGGTTTCGCGTTACCGGACAATAGGGATGATCTTCCTTTTTCAGAGGGCAATTGGCGCACTGATGAAAGTCCAGATGCGACAACCTGGAAGGTTTAAACGAATTTTTGGGAATGATTTCCAGAGATTGGCCGTCCAGTTCGATATCAAAACTAAGCGTTTTGCCGGTATCGAATAGAAAACGATAGATAAAGTGTAAGCGTTTGTCTTTTTTCTTTGCCATTCTATTAAAGCCGTGTTAGTTAACTCTTCAATATGATCGACAGACTTTCAGAAAAATTAACCCTCATCTTCGATCAGGATGGGCGCCAGCCAGCGCTTAAGTTTTTCCAGGCTCATCCCCTTACGATGTGCGTAATCCTGCAATTGATCCAGGCCAATTTTACCAACGCCAAAATAGCGGGCCCGGGGATGAGCAAAAAAGTAGCCGGATACAGAGGCTGCGGGTTGCATGGCCATCGATTCGGTGAGCGTAACGCCAATTTTTTCGCTGGCCTGTAGAATTTCGAAAATAGTCTGTTTTTCTGTGTGATCCGGACAGGCCGGGTAGCCCGGCGCCGGGCGGATGCCCCGATATTTTTCGGCGATGATTTGTTCATTGGTTAACTGTTCATCGGGGGCGTAACCCCAATACTGTTTGCGCACCAGTTCGTGCAGGTGCTCGGCAAAGGCTTCAGCCAGGCGATCGGCCAGAGCTTTTAGCATGATGATCTGGTAGTCGTTGTGATCGGCTTCCAGATGTTTGACCACCTCCTGCAGGCCGAGTCCGGCGGTGACCACAAAAAACCCCAGATAATCATTGATTCCGCTCTCTTTGGGGGCAATAAAATCGGCCAGGGCAAAATTTGCTTTTTTGCCGTTACGTTGCATCTGTTGACGCAATGTGTGCACCACTGCCAGCAGCTGTGTCCGTTGAGGATTGCCGTAAACTTCGATGTCATCGCCCAGGGCGTTGGCCGGAAAGATGCCCAGAATGCCGTTGGCCTGAAGCCATTGGTTCTGGATGATATCGTCCAGTAAGCGGTTGGCATCGGTAAATAATTTCTGCGCTTCTTCATGTTTCAGAATGTCCGGATATTTACCGCGCAACTCCCAGGCGCTGAAAAAGGGCGTCCAATCGATGCGTTCCCGTAAACGTTCCAGGTCGTAGTTGTTCAAAATGTGTATCCCGCCGGATTTTGGAGTGGCAATTTCTTGTGGGCTGAACGAGAGCTTTAGTCGGTTGCGGCGCGCTTCTTCAATGGGAATCAGTTTTGCTCTCGAACGTTGGTGGCGAAAGCTTGTGGCTATCTTCTGGTAATCTTTGCGTAGCGTGCGGGCGAATTGTTCGCGCGTTTTCTGATTTAAAAGATGGCTAACCACGCCCACCGAGCGGGAAGCATCGGGGACGTAAACGGCTAAGCCGCGGGAATAGGCGGGCGCAATTTTAACGGCCGTGTGTTTTTGAGAAGTGGTGGCCCCGCCAATGAGCAGCGGCAGATCAAATCCCTGACGCTCCAGCTCACGAGCTACGTGGACCATTTCGTCCAATGAGGGCGTGATTAAACCGCTCAGGCCAATGATGTCCACCTTCAGAGCACGGGCAGCTTCGATGATCCTGTCCGCTGGCACCATGACGCCCAGGTCGATGATTTCGTAATTATTGCAGCCCAGCACTACTCCTACAATGTTTTTACCGATGTCGTGCACGTCGCCTTTAACGGTGGCCAGCAAGATTTTCCCCTTGGCCGTGGAGGCGGTTTGCAGTTTGAGGGCGTCCAGGTAAGGCGTTAAATGGGCCACGGCCTTTTTCATCACGCGGGCGCTTTTGACCACCTGCGGCAAAAACATCTTGCCTGAGCCAAACAGATCACCAACGATTTTCATGCCCTCCATCAGCGGTCCTTCAATGACCTTGATGGGATCGCCGTATTTCTGGTAAGCCTCTTCGGTATCGGCTTCAATGAATTCGGTAATGCCTTTGATCAGGGCGTATTGCAATCGCTCTTCCACCGCTTTTTCGCGCCAGGCTAATTTCTTTTCTTCTTTACTTCCGGATTGTTGAACTTGCTGGGCAAAGGCAATCAGGCGTTCTGTAGCATCGGGTCGACGATTAAAGAGTACGTCTTCCACGCGCTCCAGCAGGTCTTTGGGAATGTCTTCGTAAACGGTAATCTGTCCGGCGTTGACGATGCCCATGTCCATACCAGCCTGGATGGCATGGTACAAAAAGGCCGAATGCATGGCCTCACGAATTACATTATTGCCTCGAAAGGAAAAGGAAAGATTACTCACCCCGCCGCTCACTTTAGCATAGGGCAGGTGCGCCTTGATGTAGCGCACCGTTTCCAGGTAATCCAGCGCATAGTTGGCGTGTTCGCTCATGCCTGTGCCCACGGCGAAGATGTTGGGGTCCAGGATGATGTCCTGCGCAGGAAAATTGACTTTTTCGGTGAGCAATTTGTAGGCCCGTGTGCAAACTTCGATGCGTCTTTCCAGAGTGTCGGCCTGGCCCTTTTCGTCAAAAGCCATTACCAGCACGGCGGCTCCCAAGCGTCGCGCCTGGCGGGCCTGTTGTAAAAAGGTCTCTTCGCCCTCTTTAAGACTGATGGAGTTGATGATCGATTTTCCCTGTAGACATTTTAATCCGGCCTCAATAACTTCCCAGCGTGAGGAATCAATCATGATCGGCACGCGGGCAATATCGGGTTCGGCGGCAATCAAATTTAAAAAGCGTTTCATGGCTTCAACGGAATCGATCAGCCCTTCGTCCATGTTGACGTCTAAAATCTGGGCGCCGTCTTCCACCTGTTTGCGGGCAATGGCTACGGCCTCTTCAAAGTTGCCTTCACGAATCAGGCGGGCAAATTTACGTGAACCGGCGATGTTACACCGCTCGCCGATGTTGATGAAGTTGCTGGTGGGCAAAATGGTTAAGGCTTCCAGACCGCTGAATTGCGTGTAAATCGGAACCTGTGGAATCTTACGCGGTGGCAAATCTTGCACAATCTGAACAAAGGCGCGGATGTGCTCAGGCGTGGTGCCGCAACAACCGCCCACAATGTTCAACCAGCCCTGAGCGGCGTATTCCTGTAATACCGCGGCCATCTGGCGGGCCGTGGCTTCGTATTCTCCAAATTGGTTGGGCAAACCGGCGTTGGGATAGAGAGTAACGTACACATCGGCCATGTTGCTCAACTCTTCGAGGAAGGGCCGCATTTCTTCGGGGCCCAGTGAGCAATTGAGCCCCACGCTGAAAATGGGGAAGGGCTTAATGGAAATCCAGAAGGCTTCTAAGGTTTGTCCCGAAAGGGTGCGCCCGCTTTTATCGACAATCGTCACGGAGATCATCACCGGCAGGCGGGTGTTCAGATCTTCAAAACATTGTTCAATGGCGTAAAGGGCGGCTTTGGCGTTCAGCGTGTCAAAAATCGTTTCAATCAGCAGCAAATCGACGCCGCCTTCAATCAAGCCTTTGGCCTGCTGGTAGTAGGCTTCGGCCACCTGATCGAAGGTTACCTCGCGGTAGCCCGGGTCTTCTACCTTTGGCGAAATGGAAAGCGTGCGGTTGGTCGGGCCAATCGAACCGGCGACAAAACGTGGTTTATCTGGCGTGGCTTTGCTTTTGGCGTCGGCTGCTGCGCGGGCCAGCCGGGCTGCGGCGTAATTCATTTCGTAAACCAGACCTTCCATCTGATAATCGGCCAGAGAAATGGCGTTGGCATTGAAGGTGTTTGTTTCGATGATATCGGCTCCGGCGTCCAGATAGGCTGTGTGAATCTCTCTGATGATGTCGGGTCGCGTTAAACTCAGCAAGTCATTATTGCCTTTGAGGTCTGTGGGCCAGTTCTTAAAACGCTGCCCACGAAAGTCCTCTTCACTCAGGCCATAGCGCTGGATCATGGTGCCCATGGCGCCATCTAACACCAGAATCCTTTTTTCTAATTGCGAACGAATGTACTCTTCTTTATTTTGCATTTTTTCTACCGTTTTTGAATAATTATGGTGCAAACTTAATCTATTTTGCCAAAGGTTGCAAGACGCGCTTTTGGATAGGATTGAATTTAGTTTTTTAAACCGTTAAATTGGTGTGGGATATTCATCTTTGGGAGACCTATGTTTAAGAAAATTCTTATTGCCAATCGCGGTGAAATTGCCTTACGGATTATTCGTACCTGTAAGGACATGGGAATTCAATCGGTTGCGGTTTATTCTGAAATCGATCGGAAGAGTCCGCATGTTTTATTTGCCGACGAAGCCTATCCTCTGGGAGGTGTGACATCGGCAGAGAGTTATTTGCGAGGCGATAAAATCATCGAAATTGCCTTGCAACATCAGGTGCAGGCCATCCACCCGGGATACGGCTTTCTGGCTGAGAATGCCGATTTTGCGCGGGCCGTTCAGCAGGCGGGGCTGACCTTTATCGGTCCGCCGCCGGAAGCCATTGAATTGATGGGCAGCAAAACTGCAGCCCGCATTTTGATGCGTGAACACGGTGTGCCGACCATTCCGGGTACCCTGCAACCGGTGCAATCGGAAAAAGAAGCGCTGCAGGTAGCAGGGGAGATTGGCTTTCCCATTCTTTTAAAAGCTTCTGCCGGTGGAGGGGGAAAGGGCATGCGTCTGGTGCACAAAGCGCAGGAACTGCCGGACGCTCTGCAGGGGGCAGCGCGGGAAGCGCAATCGGCTTTTGGCGAAGCCAGTGTGTACATCGAAAAATATCTGGAAAAACCGCGTCACATCGAATTTCAGATTCTGGCGGATCAACATGGCCATATTGTGCATTTAGGCGAGCGCGAATGCTCCATCCAGCGGCGCCATCAAAAGATCATCGAAGAGGCGCCTTCGGTTGTGTTGACGCCCGAATTACGCCAGAAGATGGGAGAAGCAGCCATCAAAGCTGCCCGCGCCTGCGGCTACCAGAATGCAGGCACCATCGAGTTTATGTTCGATCAAAACGGACAGTTTTATTTTCTGGAAATGAATACGCGTCTGCAGGTGGAACATCCGGTAACGGAAATGGTAACCGGCCTTGATTTGGTGGAACAGCAGATTCTGGTGGCGGCCGGAGAAAAATTGGCCGTTAAAGAGTCCTACACCGATTTTTACGGCCATGCCATTGAATGTCGCCTATACGCGGAAGATGCCGGAAACAATTTTTCACCTTCGCCGGGGAAAATTACTTTTCTACGTCCGGCTATGGGCCCCGGAATTCGCGAAGATTCCGGAGTTACGCAGGGCAGTGAAATTTCTCTTTACTACGATCCTATGATCTCCAAACTGATTGCCTGGGGGGCCGATCGCCAACAGGCAGTCCGCAGAATGATTCGCGCTCTGAAAGAGTACCAGTTGGCGGGCATTACGACCAATATTGGCTTTCTGCTCAAAGTCATTGAGCACCCTGCTTTTCAAAAAGGAGAGTTAAGCACTACCTTTATTGATGAACACCGGGCCGATCTGTTTCAGAATGATCTGCCGGAGCGCGAGGCCCTGGCTCTGGCCGCTTTGCTGGGACATGTGAAGAGACCCAAAAAGTCGGTTAAAGTGTCTCAGAACAACAGCCAATCAACCGTTTCTCAGTGGAAAATGGTAGGCCGCCTGAAAAATGCGAGGTAACAATGAAATACGTGGTTAAAATCGGTTCACAGGAATTAAGTTTTGAATATGACGAAGCAACGGGGAAAATTTCCAATCAGAACACTCGAGAAATACCCTACGATTGGGTGCAGATTGCTGAAGGTTGCTTTTCCCTTTTGTTGAACGGAAAAAGCTATGTGCTGTACCTGGAGCCTTCTAACGGAGCTTACCGCCTGTTTGCCGAAGGGCAACTGATCAGCGCCAGCGTGCAGGATGAGCAGAACCTGCTGATCAACCAGCTGGTAAAAGCGCAGCGCAGCGAACCTAAAGAGCAGATTATTAAAGCGCCCATTCCCGGCCTGGTAACCAAAGTTTTTGTCGAGCCCGGGGCCTCTTTACAAAAGGAAGAATCCGTTTTGACTCTGGAAGCCATGAAAATGGAAAACTTGATTAAAGCGCCCTGTAGCTGTCTGGTGGAAGAGGTTTTTGTCAAGCCGGGACAAACGGTTCAACAGAATCAGGACCTGGTTTTGCTGAAAAAAACCGATTGAGTTTTTAACTCTCAATAAATCTTTCTGGGTAGGAAGGCTGCAACCTTAAAAAAACCGCAAAGGGCGCATTTTAATTAAAAATTACGAATTACGAATTAATTTACCAAGGGGCAGGTTGTGCCCGGGCGGTGAGGGCACGTGCCGGCATGTCATCCTGAGAATCCCATACACTTGCAAACAATTCGCAATCGCAACGTAACTCGA
>NZ_JBSMDE010000184.1:0-14745 GCF_056497305.1 Caldithrix sp.
CTGGTGATAACATCACTATGGAAGTAGAATTGCAGAAAGAGATCGCTCTGGAGAAAGAGTTGCGTTTTGCAATTCGTGAGGGCGGTCGTACGGTAGGTGCTGGTGTTGTTACAGAAATTATTGAATAGTTAAAGGTTAGAGGTCGTGAGAGATATTATTACGCTCGAATGTACGCAATGCAAAAGTCGTAATTACACGACAAGCAAAAATAAACGCAAGCACAGCGGACGCGTTGAATACAAAAAATACTGTCCACGTTGCAATGCACGTACGTTACACAAGGAAACAAGATAAAAATCTCATCAGCTAGGCGTGTAGCTCAATTGGCTAGAGCACTGGTCTCCAAAACCAGGGGTTGGGGGTTCGAGTCCCTCCACGCCTGCTGATTTTTTTTGACTTAACTGAATTGGGAAATAGGATGTTTAAAAAGATTAAAAAATTTTTAGACGAAGTGAAAGTGGAAATGAGTAAGGTGAGTTGGCCGACGCATCAGGAGTTGGTTAATTCCACCATTATTGTGGTTGTGGTTAGTTTATTGTTTACGCTTTACATTTTTTTAGCGGATTTGCTTATCTCCCAGGTAGTTAAAATCTTTTATTGAGCATGGTGAGGTTGGTGTAAAGGTGAGTGAAAAAAAGTGGTATGCACTGAGGGTTTTTTCCGGTAAGGAAGCATTGGCCAAAGCCCATATTGAGCATGAAATAAAAATGCAGGGCATTAAGGATAAAGTCGGCCACATCATAATCCCCTCAGAGAACATTATTGAGATGAAGGACGGGAAAAAGCGCGTCAAAAATCGCGTGTTCTTTCCTGGCTACATGATTATTGAGATGGTGATGGACAGCCAGACCAAGCACATCATTGAGAATGCGCCTGGTGTTGTCAGTTTTGTAGGTCCTAAAAACCAGCCTACACCATTACGCGATTCTGAGGTTAAGTCGATTTTAAGTAAGATTGAGAAGAGTAAAGAGACCGAAGTTAAAGGAAAGGTTTCGGTGCCTTTTAAAGTTGGCGATCCGATTCGGGTGATTGATGGTCCGTTCAATGATTTTACGGGTTTTGTTGAAGAGATAAACGAAGAGAAGAATAAGGTGAAGGTCAATATCAGTATTTTTGGTCGGCCGACACCGGTTGAATTGGATTTTCTGCAAGTAGAGCTGGAAAAATAATTGAGATAATTAAAGAGGTTGAACAGTTATGGCAAAAAAAGTAGCAGGCAAAATAAAATTGCAAATTCCTGCAGGACAGGCAAAACCTTCGCCACCTGTTGGCCCGGCACTTGGTCAGCACGGCGTGAATATTATGGAATTTTGTAAAGCCTTCAATGCACAAACTCAAGATAAAGCCGGTTACATTATTCCGGTAGAAATTACAGTTTATGCCGATCGCTCCTTTTCATTTATTACCAAAACACCTCCGGCTTCGGACCTGTTGCTAAAAGAGGCCAAGTTAGAAAAGGGTTCTGGTGAACCGAACCTCAACAAAGTGGGCAAGGTAACCAGGGAGCAGGTGCGCAAAATTGCAGAAATGAAGATGCCTGATTTGAATGCTTCTGATATTGAATCTGCTATGCGCATGATTGAAGGAACTGCGCGCAGTATGGGTATAGTAGTGGAATAAATGTCCAAAAATTTTAGATGGGGTAAGAATGAAGCGAAGTAAACGTTACCGTGAGCTCATCGCCAAAATTGACAAAAATAAAGAATACAGTTTGGAAGAAGCCGTTAAACTTTTGAAAGAAGTTGCAACTGCTAAATTTGATGAGACTGTGGAAGTGGCCATGCGCCTTGGTGTTGACCCTCGTCATGCTGATCAAATGGTGCGCGGCACGGTGGTTTTGCCGCATGGCACAGGCAAAAAAATTCGCGTATTGGTCTTTGCCAAAGGCGAAAAAGTTCAGGAAGCGCTGGATGCAGGCGCAGATTACGCCGGGCTGGATGAGTACATCGAGCAGATTAACAAAGGTTGGCTGGATTTTGATGTGGCCGTAGCTACGCCGGACGTGATGAGCAAAGTGGGGCGCCTGGGACGAATTTTAGGTGCCAGAGGATTGATGCCCAATCCTAAAAGTGGTACGGTGACCATGGATGTGGCCAAAGCGGTCAAGGAAATTAAAGCCGGTAAAATCGACTTCCGTGTAGATAAGACCGGGATCGTTCATTCCGGGGTGGCTAAAGTTTCCTTTGACGAAGAAAAGATCATCGATAACGTTAAAACCTTTGTGAATGCCGTTATCCGCCTTAAACCGGCGGCAGCCAAAGGAACCTATCTTAAATCGATTGCGCTTTCCAGTACCATGAGTCCGGGAATCTTTATCGATCGAAATGCATCTTCGTATTCAAAGTAAGTAAAGTAGGGATCGACAAATGGCAACAGCAAAAAAAATGGCAATTGTAGAAGAATATACCGAGAAGTTTAAAAATGCCAAAGGCATCTATCTGACGGACTATACCGGTATTGATGTGCAGACTGTTAACGGTTTGCGTAAACAATTTCGCGAAGCAAACATCGAATACAAAGTTTTGAAAAATCGCATCGCAAAAATTGCTCTGCATAACGCAGGCATCGAAGGGCTTGATCCGTATCTGAGAGGCGTTACATCTTTTGTAATCGGCTATGACGATCCGGTTATTCCTGTAAAAATAGTCAAAGATTTTAATAGAAAGACAAAACTTCTGAACTTGAAAGCAGCCTATCTGGAAGGACACGTTTTTGGTCAGGAAGATGCTATCAAATTGGCCGACCTGCCCTCCAGAGATGAATTGCTGGCCAAGTTTGTGGGCTTGCTGCAGGCGCCAATGACCAAGCTGGCGGCAACCCTGCAAGCGCCCTTGCAGAAATTTGTTGGATTATTAGAGTCTTTAAAAGAGAAAAAACAAGAGGCATAAATTAAATTTTGAATTTGGAGGTAAACGATGGCAGACGTGACAAGAAGTGACGTTCTTGAATATCTCGAAAAAGCATCAATGCTCGAAATCTCCGAGTTGATCAAAGAGATTGAAGAGAAGTTTGGTGTAACCGCCGCTGCTCCTGTGGCAGTAGCTGCTGGTCCTGCACCTGCGGCTGGCGCTGGCGAAGCAGAAGAAGAAAAAACTGAATTTGATGTGGTCCTGAGCTCTGCTGGGGATAAAAAGATTCAGGTGATTAAGGTGGTTCGTGCGATTACCGGCCTGGGACTCAAAGAAGCCAAGGAACTGGTGGACAGTGCACCCAAGGCAATCAAAGAGGGCGTTTCCAAAGCCGAAGCCGAAGATATTAAAAAGCAGATCGAAGAAGTTGGTGGCGTAGTCGAAATTAAATAATTGGTGAGACGTTTCAAATAAGAGGTAATACCTTTGAAAGGTAAAAAGAACAACAAACGTCACTCTTTTGCGCGAATTCCACAAGTAATTGAATACCCGAATCTGTTAGATATTCAGTTAAAATCGTTTGAAGATTTTTTGCAAAATACTGTACCGCCTGATAAGCGCGAAAATAAAGGCTTGCAGGCGGTTTTTAACGGTGTTTTCCCTATCAGCGACAGTGCGGGTAATTATGAATTACAGTTTGTGGAATACTATGTGGATAAGCCCAAATACAGTGAACGTGAATGCCAGGAACGTGGAGTTAGTTACTCCGTTCCTTTAAAGGCCAGGATGCGTTTGGCGATAAAAGACGTGACGGGCGAAACCGATAACTTTACGGAATTTATTGAACAGGATGTGTACCTGGGGAACATGCCACACATGACCTCCCGGGGTACCTTCATTATTAATGGCGCTGAGCGGGTGATTGTTAGTCAGTTACACCGTTCTCCCGGTGTTTTCTTTTCGGATACACTGCATCCCAATGGCACGCCGATTTATTCGGCCCGCATTATCCCGTTTCGGGGTTCCTGGGTAGAGTTTACCACTGATGTAAATGACGTCATGTTCGTTTACATCGATCGCAAGAAAAAATTCCCGGTAACCATGCTCCTGCGGGCCATCGGATTCAGTACGGTCGAAGAGATCGTCAACGCCTTCGGTGAAGCCCAGGAGGTGCCCGTTGAACTGGAACAGTTCCCCATGCTTATTGGCCAGATGTTGGCCAGCGATGTGGTGGACACTTCTACCGGTGAAGTGGTAGCCGAACAGGGCCGCGATATTTCCCAGGAATTGCTCGAACAGTGCCTGGAATTAGGCATCAAAACAATCCGCATCGTACGGCCTTCGGATATCAATAATCCGAATCTGGTGCTTAACACTCTGCGAAAAGATTCGGCCAAAACCGAGGCCGAAGCCATTGAAGCCATTTACAGACAATTACGATCCGGTGAACCACCGGATATTGATACGGCCCGGGCTCTCATTGAGCGCATGTTCTTTAATGAAAAGCGTTACGATCTGGGTGCGGTTGGTCGGTACCGAATTAATAAGAAACTGAATCTGGATATTCCGTACGATATGACGGTGCTCACTCGTGAAGATATTATTGCTATCTTGAAATACTTGATTGGCATGCGTTTGGGAGTCAATCCTTCGGACGATATCGATCATCTGGGTAACCGTCGCGTTCGTACCGTGGGCGAGCAATTGTCTGCACAATTCAGCGTGGGCTTTGCCCGCATGGCGCGCACCATTAAAGAACGCATGAATATCGGTGATGCCGAAAAATTAACGCCGCAGGATCTGGTGAATGCCAGAACAATCTCCTCGGTGATTAATACCTTTTTTGGCACTTCGCAGCTTTCGCAATTCATGGATCAGACCAATCCCCTGGCTGAACTGACGCACAAACGGCGTCTGTCTGCTCTGGGGCCTGGCGGCTTAACGCGCGAACGCGCCGGTTTTGAGGTGCGCGACGTGCATTACACGCATTACGGACGTCTTTGTCCGATTGAAACGCCGGAAGGTCCGAATATCGGTTTGATCTCTTCGCTGTGTGTGCATGCGCGCATTAATGATTTCGGTTTCATTGAAACCCCTTACCGCAAGGTGGAAAAGGGCCGCGTAACCAATAAGATCGAGTATCTCTCGGCGACCGAAGAAGATAGTTACACCATTGCTCAGGTGAACGCACCCATTGACGACAAAGGTAATTTTTTAAACGACCGGATTAAAGCGCGTAAAAAAGGCGATTTCCCTGTGGTTTCACCGGAAGAAGTGGAATACATGGACGTGGCCACCAATCAGATCGTATCGCCCGCTGCTTCACTGATTCCCTTTCTGGAGCACGATGATGCCAACCGCGCCTTGATGGGCTCCAACATGCAACGTCAGGCCGTTCCTCTGTTGGTGCCTGAGGCGCCGATTGTCGGTACAGGCATGGAATCCAAAGTGGCTCGCGATTCCGGTACCCTGGTAATTGCTGAAGAAGACGGCGTGGTTGAATATGTTGACGCCGAGAAAATTGTCGTCAAAATGGACAAACCGCCACAACCTAAAACGGGTAAAGAACGCCTGTTAGACTTAAGTGATCGTAAAGAATACAAATTATTGAAATTTATCCGAACCAACCAGGATACGGTGATCAATCAAAGACCGCTGGTGGAAGTGGGGCAGAAGGTTAAAAAAGGCGACATTCTGGCGGATGGCTGCGCTACGGATCAGGGCGAGCTGGCGTTGGGACGCAATGTGCTGGTGGCCTTTATGCCCTGGCATGGTTACAACTTTGAAGATGCCATCATCATCAGCGACCGCATTGTGCGCGATGATGTGTACACCTCGATCCACATTCAGGAGTTTGAATTACAGGTGCGGGATACCAAGCGCGGCGAAGAAGAACTGACCCGCGAAATTCCCAATGTAAGCGAAGAAATGACCAAAAACCTGGATGAAAATGGCATTGTTCGCGTCGGCGCCGAGGTTAAAGCCAATGACATCCTGATTGGTAAAGTGACGCCCAAAGGTGAAACCGATCCGACCCCGGAAGAAAAACTGCTGAAAGCCATTTTTGGTAACAAGGCCGGCGACGTGAAAGACGCCAGCTTAAAGGCCCCTCCGGGAATGCATGGCGTCGTTGTGGCCACGCGTTTGTTCTCCCGCAAAAAGAAGAGTTCGCAGGACAAAAAAGAAGAAAAGAAACTGATCGAAAAAATTGAACAGGCTGCAGAAAAGAAGAAAAAAGCGGTGGAGAAGAAGCTGGCGCAGCGCCTGGGCGAACACTTTAAAGGCATGACAACGGTCGGCATCCGCTACGTGGATGGCAAGCAAGCTATTAAACCTAAAGCCAAAATTACGGAAAATTCCTTTAATAAACTGGATGTCAAAAGTCTGGATATCAATAGCACCTGGTTCGAAGAGGATCCGAAGAATACCTTTGTTCGCGAATTGTATTCTGACTACCGCAAGGTATTGCAGGACATTGACAACGACGTAAAGCGCGAAAAGCACAAACTGGTTGTTGGCGATGAATTGCCGCCGGGCATCACCCAGCTGGCCAAGGTTTACGTTGCTGAAAAACGTAAATTGTCGGTTGGCGATAAAATGGCCGGACGCCATGGAAACAAGGGCGTGATTTCTAAAATCGTTCCCATGGAAGACATGCCGTTTCTGGAAGACGGAACGCCGGTGGATATCGTTTTGAATCCATTAGGTGTGCCATCGCGTATGAATTTAGGACAAATTTTTGAAACAACATTGGGTTGGGCCGGTTACAAACTGGGTAAGAAATATGCGACTCCCGTTTTCGACGGCGCTACCTACGATGAAATTTTAGAAGAGATGGAAAAAGCCGGTCTGCCTAAATCGGGCAAAGTAGAGCTGATCGATGGACGCACAGGCGAAAAATTTGATCAGCCGGTTACAGTCGGGCAAATTTACATGCTCAAGCTCAGCCATCTGGTAGACGACAAAATCCATGCCCGCTCCATCGGGCCTTACTCGCTGATCACGCAACAGCCCCTGGGTGGAAAAGCTCAGTTTGGCGGTCAGCGCTTTGGTGAAATGGAAGTGTGGGCACTGGAAGCCTACGGAGCCGCCTACACCCTGCAGGAGATTCTGACCGTTAAGAGTGATGATGTGACCGGGCGCTCCAAAACTTACGAGGCTATTGTTAAAGGAGAAAACCTGCCCGATCCGGGTGTGCCCGAATCCTTTAATGTGCTTGTGCGCGAATTGCAAGGACTGGCGTTAAAAGTCCGTTTGGAATAAACAAAATCGATCGTAGATTTTGCCTCTCATCTTGCCCTGAGTGGGATGAGGGGCTTTTGTTTGCTTTTTAACCATCGGGTTTTAAGCAAAAGGCTTAGGCCAAAGAGTAATTTAGAATAGGAGTGTTAATTTGAACATTCGTAGAGGTCCAAATAAGTTCAATAAGATCATTATTAGTCTGGCTTCGCCAAACGATATTCTGGAACAATCGTACGGCGAGGTGACTAAACCGGAGACGATCAACTATCGGTCGTTTAAACCGGAAAAAGATGGACTTTTTTGCGAAAAGATTTTTGGTCCAGTTAAGGACTGGGAATGCCATTGCGGAAAATACAAACGCATTCGGTACAAAGGCATTATTTGCGACCGATGCGGTGTGGAAGTCACGCAGAAAAAAGTTCGTCGTGAACGAATGGGGCATATCTCCCTGGCGGTTCCTGTAGTCCATATCTGGTTTTATAAATCGTTGCCTTCTAAAATCGGTTATTTGTTAGATATGTCGCCCAAAGACCTGGAAAAGGTCATCTATTACGAAAATTACATTGTCATCAATCCGGGCAAGAGTAATTTTAAATTTAAACAGTTGATTACCGAAGAAGAGTACTTTGACCAGCTGGATGAGCACGGAGAACTGAATGAAGAGCTGGCCGATGACGATCCCAATAAATTTGTGGCCAAAATCGGCGGCGAAGCCATCCATCATCTGTTAAAGATGATCAATGTGGAAGAGCTGGCTCTGGAGTTGCGTAAAATTATCCGTTCCGATGTTTCTGAACAGAAAAAGACCGATGCTTTGAAACGTCTGAAGGTGGTCGAAGCCTTCCGCATGCGCGAGAAGAATCTGGAATATCGTAATAAGCCGGAATGGATGGTGCTGGATGTGATTCCCGTAATTCCGCCTGAATTGCGTCCCCTGGTCCCGCTGGAAGGCGGGCGTTTTGCCACCAGTGATTTGAACGATCTGTATCGACGGGTGATTATTCGTAACAATCGTTTGAAAAAGCTGCTGGAAATCCGCGCTCCGGAAGTGATCTTGCGTAACGAAAAACGCATGCTGCAGGAGGCGGTCGATTCCTTGTTTGATAATTCAAAGCGGACAACGGCCATGCGTTCGGATGGCGACCGTCCTTTAAAATCGCTCTCGGACATGTTGAAAGGTAAACAGGGACGCTTCCGCCAGAATCTGCTTGGTAAACGTGTCGATTATTCCGGGCGTTCGGTGATTGTGGTTGGCCCTGAGTTAAAATTGCACGAGTGCGGATTGCCCAAAGAAATGGCCATTGAGCTGTTTAAACCCTTTATTATTCGCAAGCTGGTAGAACGTCGGTTTGTTAAAACCGTAAAGAGCGCAAAAAAACTGGTGGAACGCAAAGGCCCGGAAGTCTGGGATATTTTGGAAGAGATCATTGACGACCATCCCGTTATGCTAAACCGCGCGCCAACATTGCACCGCCTTGGGATTCAGGCTTTCCAGCCGGTTTTGATTGAAGGGAAAGCTATTCAGATCCATCCTCTGGTTTGCGCGGCTTTTAACGCTGACTTTGACGGCGACCAGATGGCTGTTCACATTCCACTTTCTTATGAGGCGCAGGTGGAAACCAAACTATTGATGTTGTCCAGTCACAATATTCTGTCGCCTTCCAGTGGCGTGCCCATTGCCGTTCCCAGTCAGGACATCGTTCTGGGCTGCTACTATTTAACCAAGCGCCTACCGAATAGCCGCGGTGAAGGCATGGTCTTCTCTTCATTAGAAGAGGCCACCATTGCTTATGACAATGGAAAAGTCGGTTTACATGCCGCTGTTAAAGTACGCGTTAACGGTGAACTAATAGACACAACGATTGGCCGTATTATCTTCAATAAGATTGTGCCGGAAGGAATTGGCTTTGTCAATGAACTGCTTTCTAAAAAGACTTTGTCCAACATTATTAGTATCTGCTACCGCAAATTGGGTAATGAAGTGACAGCCAGATTTCTGGACGATTTGAAAAATCTGGGCTTCACCTATGCCACCCGATCTGGGGCTTCCATCGGTCTGGATGACATTGTGGTCGCTCCGGAGAAAGAGGTCTTTGTTGAAATGGCCCAGAAAAAGGTCGACGAAATCCAGATGTTGTATGAAAACGGAATCATCACCGATGGTGAGCGCTACAATCAGATTATCGATATCTGGACCAAGGTAACGGCCGATGTGGCTGAGGCTATGTTCCGCCGACTGCAGCAGGACAAAAACGGTTTCAATCCGCTTTACATGATGTCCGATTCCGGTGCTCGTGGTAGTAAGGAACAGATTCGCCAGTTAGCAGGTATGCGTGGTTTGATGGCCAAACCGCAAAAATCGTTAACCGGTCAAACGGGTGAAATCATCGAAAACCCGATTACGGCTAACTTCTTTGAAGGCCTGTCTGTGATCGAGTACTTTATCTCCACCCACGGCGCCCGTAAAGGTCTGGCCGATACGGCTCTTAAAACGGCCGATGCCGGTTACCTGACCCGTCGTCTGGTGGATGTGGCCCAGGATGTGATTGTCACAGAACATGATTGTGGCACCATTTTAGGACAGGATATCACGGACCTGAAAGAAGGGGAAGAGATCATCGAACCCCTGGCCGATCGTGTTCTGGGGCGTGTGGCCGCAGAGGATGTGGTCGATCGCGTAACCGAAGAGTTGATCTGTAAACGCGGTGATCTGATTGATGAAGCCATTGCTGAGAAAATAAACAATTCGTCTATTAATGTGATTAAAGTGCGCACAGAATTGACCTGTGAATCGAAACAGGGCGTGTGCGCCATGTGCTATGGGCGTAACATGGCCACCGGAGAACTGGTGGATGTGGGCGAAGCGGTTGGTGTGATGGCCGCGCAAAGTATTGGTGAACCGGGCACGCAGTTAACCCTGCGTACCTTTCACCTTGGCGGTACGGCAGCTCGTATTGCTTCTGAATCGGACATCACCGCAAAGGTGGATGGTAAGGTTAAATTTACCAATATTCGCTTCGTCATTAACAAAGAAGAAGAACCGATCATTACCGGTCGCAATGGGAAAATCGAGATTTTGGACAGCGATGACCGTACCATTGCTACCTACAATGTGCCTTACGGCTCCAAACTGAAGGTACAGGATGAGCAAGATGTTAAGCGGGGCGACATTCTGTTCATAACCGATCCATTTTCCTCGGTTATCATCACTGAAACCAGCGGCAAGGTCCAATTCCAGGATCTGCTGGAAAATATCACCTATCGCGAAGAACTGGATGAGCAGACCGGGCGTAAACAGCGCGTGGTGGTGGAATCCAAAAATAAAAACCTGACGCCGCACATTTTGATTGTTGACGAAAAAGGCGAAAAGTTAAACCAGTACTTTGTACCGGTTAAGGGCTTTTTGCAGGTCAACAATGGCGATATGGTGCACGCCGGTGATATTCTGGTGAAAATACCGCGTGAAATTGGAAAAACACGCGACATCACTGGTGGTTTACCGCGCGTTGCCGAATTGTTCGAAGCGCGTACACCGAAAGATCGCGCCATTGTCAGCGAAATCGACGGTTACGTCAAATTCGGCCCCATCAAACGAGGTATTCGGGAAATTGTGGTGGAATCGGATCTGGAAACCAAAAAATATTCCGTACCGCACGGAATGCACATTCTGGTTCATGAAAATGATTTTGTGCGTGCTGGTGAACGATTGACCGACGGCGCCATTGCACCGGAAGACATCCTGCATATTCAGGGCCCGGCAAAAGTTCAGGAATATCTGGTTAATGAGATTCAGGAAGTCTATCGTCTGCAGGGCGTTAAGATCAACGACAAACACATCGGTATTATTGTGCGCCAGATGTTAAAGAAGGTTAAAGTGGAAGACCCAGGCGATACCAACTTTTTGCCAGGCGATCAGGTTTACAAGAGCGATTTCTTTGAAGAAAATGCCAAGATTGCCAACAAGCTGGTGGTAACCGATCCTGGAGATAGCCTGTTCCGTGAGGGTTCGATTACGGATAAAAAGACCGTTGAATTGATCAATAAAGACCTGAAAAAGGCCAAGAAGAAACCGGTTAAATTCCGTAAGGCCAAACCGGCCACCTTTACGCCTATGTTGTTGGGAATTACGCAGGCGGCTTTAACTACCAAGAGTTTTATCTCGGCAGCTTCGTTCCAGGAAACCACGCAGGTGTTGACCGATGCGGCTATTGCCGGAAAAGAAGACGAATTGATCGGCTTGAAGGAGAATGTGATTCTGGGACACCTGATTCCCGCCGGAACTGGAATGCGCCAGTACGACAATGCCTTAATTGAAGTGGAAATAGAAGAGGAAGAGCCGAAAGAGGCCGAAGAGCCGGCGGCGGAACAGGAGCAGGAAAGTTCGGCAACTGAGGTCCCGGAAACGGATTCCGAAAAAGACGTAAAGGATCAGCAGAAAATCGAAAAATAATTTTGCACTGAAATTGAATTAATATTAAATTAAGAGTCTGTAACTTTTTTTGGAGGAAATCTTGCCAACGATCAATCAATTGGTTCGCAAGGGACGTAAAGTAGTTGAAAAAAAGACGAAAGCTCCGGCACTGACCGGTTGTCCACAAAGACGAGGCGTATGTACGCGTGTGTACACCACGACACCCAAAAAGCCGAATTCGGCCTTGCGGAAAGTGGCTCGTGTACGGTTAACAAATGGTTTTGAGGTTACAGCATATATCCCCGGCGAGGGGCACAATTTGCAGGAGCACTCGATTGTTCTGATTCGCGGCGGTCGTGTTAAGGACTTGCCTGGTGTGCGCTATCATATTGTGCGTGGCACGCTGGATGCCAGTGGCGTGGAAGACCGCAAGCAGGGACGTTCGAAGTATGGTACTAAAAGACCGAAAAATTAACAGGTTGGTTTGGAGAAAAAATGCGTAGAAGAAGACCACCAAAAAGAAAAATTTTACCAGATCCGAAATACAAAGATATCGTTGTTGCAAAATTCATTAACAATTTGATGTTAGACGGTAAAAAAAGTGTGGCCGAAAAGACCTTTTATCAGGCCATGGATCTGATTGAGAAGAGAATGAAAAAAGATCCCCTGGAAGTTTTTAAACAGGCCATGGAAAATGTGGCCCCTATTTTAGAGGTGAAGTCGCGCCGTGTGGGCGGTGCCACCTATCAGGTGCCGGTTGAAGTGCGTGCCGATCGTCGGCAGGCGCTGGCTATTCGCTGGTTAATCAATTATTCCAGATCGCGTAACGAACGCACCATGGCTGAAAAGCTGGCTAACGAATTGATGGCCGCTTACAAAGGTGAAGGCGCCTCGGTTAAAAAACGGGAAGACACACATAAGATGGCTGAAGCGAACAAGGCATTCGCTCATTTCAGGTGGTAGGAGTAGTAAGCAGAAATGGCTAAGAAGGTTTTTGATAAATCTAAAATTCGGAACATCGGGATTATGGCGCACATCGACGCCGGCAAAACAACCACCACCGAGCGTATTCTATTCTATTCGGGCAGGACGCATCGGATTGGCGAGGTGCACGATGGAGCGGCCACCATGGATTGGATGGAGCAGGAAAAAGAGCGGGGTATTACCATTACTTCTGCGGCTACCACGGTAAAATGGCGTGATGCAGAAATCAACATCATCGACACGCCGGGTCATGTTGACTTTACAGTAGAGGTTGAGCGCTCTTTGCGCGTGTTGGATGGCGCTGTAGCTCTATTTTGTGCGGTAGGCGGGGTAGAGCCACAGTCCGAAACGGTATGGCGTCAGGCCGATAAATACAATGTACCGCGCATTGCCTTTGTTAATAAGATGGATCGCGTGGGCGCTGATTTCTACAATGTGGTGGAAATGATGCGCAAACGCCTTGGCGCAAATCCCTTGCCAATACACATTCCGATCGGTTCCGGTGAAATGTTCACCGGACTGGTGGATCTGGTTGAGATGAAAGCCATCCTTTACAATGAAAGTTCGCTGGGACGCTTGTACGACGAAGCGGAGATTCCCAAGGATTTAATCGAGCAGGCCAACGAGTACCATACCAATATTCTGGAATCGGTGGCCGATTACGATGAAGAGTTGATGGTCAAATACCTGGATGGCGAAGAAATTTCGGTTGAAGAGCTCAAAGCCGCCATTCGCAAGGCGACCATTGATGGAAAAATTCATCCGGTGTTGTGCGGTTCGGCTTTTAAGAATAAAGGGGTGCAGCGTTTAATGGACGCCATTGTCGATTACCTGCCCTCTCCTCTGGATAAAGGTGAAATTACCGGCACCAATCCGCGAACCGGTGAAGAGCTCAAAAGAAAACCCCTGGACCAGGCGCCGTTTTCTGCGCTGGCCTTTAAAATACAGACAGACCCCTATGTGGGCCGCCTTACCTATGTGCGTGTGTATTCCGGCGAATTGAACAGCGGTTCGTATGTTCAGAATGTAAATGCCGATAAAAAAGAGCGTGTTGCGCGCATTCTGCGGATGCATGCCAACCATCGGGAAGATATTGAAACCGCGCGCTCCGGTGATATTGTAGCCATTGTGGGTTTGAAGAATACCAAAACCGGAGATACCCTGGCTGATCCGAAACATCCGATCTTGCTGGAAAGCATGCATTTTCCTGAACCGGTGATCTCGGTGGCTGTAGAGCCTAAAACCAAAGCCGATCAGGATAAGTTGAGCCAATCGTTGGCCAAGCTGAGCGACGAAGACCCGACCTTCCGCATCCGCACGGATGAGGAAACCGGTCAAACCATCATTAGCGGAATGGGAGAGCTCCACCTGGAAATCATTATTGATCGTTTATTGCGTGAATTTAAAGTGGGCGCCAATATCGGGCAGCCACAGGTGGCTTACAAAGAGACGATTACCAAAAAGGTTGAAGCGGAAGGCAAATTCATTCGTCAGTCCGGCGGTCGCGGACAATATGGCCATGTGAAAATTGAGATGGAACCCAACGAACCGGGTAAAGGCTTTGAGTTTGTTGACGCTATTGTTGGCGGGGTGATCCCCAGGGAATTCATTCCTGCTGTGAAAGCCGGTATCGAAGACGCCATGAAAAATGGCGTAATTGCCGGTTATCCGGTGGAAGATGTCAAAGTTCGCTTGTTCGACGGTTCTTATCACGAAGTCGATTCCAGTGAAATGGCTTTTAAGATAGCCGGTTCCATGGCTTTTCAGGAAGGCGCTAAAAAAGCAAATCCCGTTTTACTGGAACCCATTTTTAATATCGAAATCGTTGTGCCTGAAGAGTATTTGGGTGATGTTATTGGCGATTTGAATTCGCGAAGGGGAAGAATTTCGGGGATCCTACCGAGAAAAGATGCTCAGGTAGTGACTGGTGTGGTTCCCCTGTCAGAGATGTTTGGTTATGCCACCCAGTTGCGTTCCATTACACAGGGACGGGCGATCTACACCATGCAGTTTTCTCACTATGAGCAGGTGCCGGATCAGGTTGCAAAAGAAATCATTGAAAAGGGTGGTAAATAAGAAATTGAAAGTATTTTCTGGAGGCAAAAATGGCAAAAGAGAAATTTGAACGCAAAAAGCCGCATGTCAATGTTGGTACGATTGGTCACGTGGATCATGGGAAAACCACATTAACAGCAGCCATTACTCAGGCTCTGGCTAAAAAGGGTCAGGCCCAGTTTCGCAGTTTTGATAGTATTGACA
>NZ_JBSMDE010000185.1:0-15036 GCF_056497305.1 Caldithrix sp.
ATTTCTATTTTGCCGGGCCCTTAAAACATCCTGTGGCCCATGGTAAGGTGGTACTTTATGACACACGCTTAACCTTCCCCTTCCTCTCACAGGGCGCGCCTGTACAAAAGAACAATGCGGTTCTTAATTTTTTGCAAAACATTGATTGGGATGTGTTGACCGTGTCCGGGGAAGATGTGCTCTATTTTCGGGAAATTCCGGCCTATATCGACAATGTGAATACCGAGTTGTACATCGATGAGAGCTCGCCCGGCCTGCATTTTAGTGGCATATTGAATGAAGGGACCTTTAAAGTTAGCGGCCAGATCAGCTCTTCGCGTGGGCGTCTGGAATATCTGGATCAGACCTTCCGCGTGGACTATTTCCAGGCCGAGTTTACAGAGAACAGTCCCTATCCCATCATTTCGGGGCAGGCCTGGACAACCATTCGCGACAGCATTGGCGCCATCCCCAAAACCATCTACCTGAGGCTTTATGCCATCGATCCGGACACCAGGCAGGAGAAACAGCAGGGCAGCTGGGAAGATTTTAAATTTAAGCTGGTTTCAGCAGATCCTAAAATCGGGGAAAGTCAGGAGCTGGTGCTGGCCGATTTAGGTTTTAGTGTGGGGAACATCGCCAACAAGGTAACCAGTGTTGGGGGAGCGGTCACCGAAAAGTACATCTTCCGTCCCCTGTTTCGGCCGCTGGAAAGGGTTATTGAACGCAATTTAGGCCTGGATATGGTACGCTTTAATTCCAATATTGCCCGAAATTTGTTTTATTCCAGTTTAGGTTTTGGTAAGCGAAATTTTGCACGCTCCTCACCGTTGATTAATCCATTTAACACGCAAACGCCCTATCTCTTTTTGATGCAAAGTTCGGAAATTACCCTGGGGAAATATGTGACGCAAAATCTGTTTCTGACCTACACCGGGCAGCTGGTCTCTTTTTACGATCAATCCCGTCCATCGTTTGATATCAACCATTCGTTCGGAATTGAGTACCGTTTTTTAAGAAACATTTTGCTCGAAATTGAGTATGATCGAGAATTGATGGGTTATTACAAAATTCAAAATCAAAAGCAATATTTAGAAGACATTAAAATCAGATTAAGACATTCATTCACATTTTAAGATGGAGGTTAACGGTGAACAAACGGTTCGCTTTCATATTACTCATACTGATCTTCACAAAAGGAATATTTGCCCAATCGCAAAAAGTGAAAATTAATACCATCGAGATCGAAGGTAATCAGACGGCAGACGCCAGCATGATCCGTCTCAACTCCGGTTTAAGGGCCGGGCAGGAGATCACCGGAGAAGATTTACAAAAAGCTGTGAAAAATCTTTGGGCGTTAAACGTCTTTTCCGATATTAAGGTTTTTGTTAAAAATCAAACCATCAAGGGCCTGGACCTGCTGATCGTCGTTAAGGAATACCCACGACTTCGCGAAGTGATTATTAAAGGCAATGATGCGCTCTCAAAAAAGGATGTGCGGGAGGCGCTCAACACTTACCGCAGCATGGTGGTTTCGGATTACAAAATCTTTAAAATGAAAAAACGATTGCTGGATAAGTATCAGGAAGAAGGACACTTGCTGGCCAGTGTGACCATTGATACCAGCGTTGTGGGTAAAAACTATGTAAATTTGCTGGTCAACATTAAAGAAGGCCCCAAGGTTCAGGTTAAAAAAATTACTTTTCACGGTAATAAGTATTTTGATGATGGAAAGCTGCGTGGCGCCATGAAAGAGATCAAAGAGGATCGCTGGTGGCGCAGCGCCGATTTTGATCCTGAAAAATATGAAGAGGATAAAAAGAAAATTGTTCAGTTCTACAAGGAACACGGTTTTCGTGACGCAGAAATCGTCAGGGATTCGATTTATTACAGCGCGGACAAATCCGATATGTACATCGATATCTGGGTGCGTGAAGGAAACAAGTACTACTTTGGCGATATCACCTTTGAAGGCAATACCGTTTTTACGGATGAAATGTTACGGGCTGCTCTGGACATTGAAAAAGGCGATGTGTACGATCAGAAAAAGTACGACGAAGGGGTACGCGATCGTTTACAAAAAATGTACTACAACCAGGGCTATCTGTTTGCCAATATTCAGCCGCGGGAAATCCCGGTTGGTGATGACACCCTGAACATCGACTTTAAAATCATTGAAGGCAATGTAGTCCGAGTTAAGGAAATCCTCATTACCGGCAACACCAAGACCAACGAGAAAGTAATCCGACGTGAATTCAAACTGCATCCTGGTGATATTTTTAACAGCAGCAAATTGGAGCGTTCAATTCGTGATTTAACCATTCTGAACTATTTTGCTTACGCCAAACCGGATGTGCGTCTGATTCCCAATGACGACCGCTACGTCAATTTATTGCTGGAGGTCAAAGAAAAATCTACTGACATGGCCAATATGTCTGCTGGTTACAGCCAGCGTGACGGTCTGATTGGGAGCATTGGGCTGACCTTTAACAATTTTTCATTGTCTCACCCTTTTTCCGGCGGGGATGGACAACGTCTGGTGTTTGACTGGCAGTTTGGTAGTATCTACCGCTCCATTTCACTCAGTTTTACAGAGCCCTGGATGTTTAACACGCCCACATTAGGCGGGTTTTCCATTTTTGATACCAGGCGCGGTGGCGGCTACTACCCCTGGGATCAGAATGATCGGGGCGCCTCGGTGCGCATCGGGCGTCGCTTTTTCTGGCCCGATAACTATTTTCGTGGCGACTGGATCGTGCGTTTTGCCCAATCGCAAATTTCCAATATTCGCGATCCGGAACTGGCGCAAAGTTATGCTACCTATTTTGGCACCTATGGCAAAACCAAACAGATCAGCGTTACGCAAATCATTACGCGCGACAGCCGCGACAACCCGGAATTCCCAACCAAAGGCTCCGTGCATTCTCTGACGACCGAATTGTCGGGCGGTTTTCTGGGGGGCGACCAGGACTTTTTTAAAACGGCTTTTGTGGCCGACTGGTACTTGCCTTTGCCCTTTGGTCTGGTTTTTTACAGCGCCAACAAATATGCTACCCTCATCCCTCTGTACAAAAACACACGTATTTTATATGGTGAGTATTTTTACCTTGGCGGTAGCGGCCTTGGCTTTTCTGAACAACTCCGTGGTTATGATGACGGGCAGGTCGGCCCCTTAACCTCAGCCGGAAGCCCCCTGGGCGGTAAAGCCATGGTACGTAATACTCTGGAATTGCGTTTTCCCATTTCTCCCAATCCAACCATCTTTGGTTTGTTGTTTGCCGAAGCGGGCAATGCCTGGCGCGAAATTGGCGAAGCCAATCCCTTTGACCTGAGACGCTCGGTGGGTTTTGGCGTACGGTTATTCATGCCCATGGTCGGAATTATTGGCATTGATTTTGGCTACGGTTTTGATTATTACAATGAGTACGGCCAACGCAGCGGTAAGTGGAAGGTCCATTTCCAGTTCGGCCGCTTCTAAGTTAAGTTTGGAGTATGTATTAAATTTTCATATATTCTTTGATTTGAATAAACAAATGAAGGAGGTAATTGTGAGACCTTTTATGTCGCTGTTAACGGTTGTTTTAGTAGCAATATTTGCTTTACCATTGCAAGCGCAGAAGTTCGCTTATGTTGAATCCCAGCGTATTTTAAATGAATATCAAGAATATCAGGATGTTCAGAAACAATTGGAACAATTGCGTTCAAAATACGATGCCGAATACCAGCAAATGGTAAAAGAGTACAATGCCCTGCTGGAAGAAATTGATTCCCAGAGTTTGCTTTTAAGCCCGGAGAAAAAGCAGCAGAAGATGCAGGCTGCGCAGGACAAAGCCATGCAGATCGAGCAGTACAAGTATGAAAAATTAGGGCCGGAAGGTGAATTTTACAAAAAGAGCATGGAATTGACCAAACCCATTATTGATAAGATCAACAAACTGATTGCCAAAATTGGGGAAGAAGAAGGATACGATTTTATTTTTGACGCCTCTTCCGGAGCGCTGGTTCACGCCTTGCCAAAATACGACATTACCGATCGCGTTCTTGAAGAACTGAACAAGGGTGTGGGCACAACTAAAAAATAATCAGGTCGTTCATGAAATTAATAGAGATTGCTGAGGCGCTTAACGGTGAGTTACACGGGCCTGCGGATCTGGAAATCTCAGGTCCGGCTAAAATCGAAGAGGCTGTTAAGGGACAAATCACATTTTTAGCCAATCCAAAATACCAAAAATACATTGCCTCCACCCGGGCCAGCGCGATTGTCGTTGATAAAACCATCCCGCATCTCAAAATTCCGCACATTCTGGTTGGCAATGCCTACCTGGCGTTCATGCAGGTGTTACGCCTTTTTACGCCGGAACAGCACAATTATTTTGAAGGAATTTCTGCGCAGGCCTTTGTGCATCCAACGGCTGACATTCATCCTACGGCTAAAGTGGCCCCTCTGGCTTACATTGGGCCAGAAGTACGCATTGGTAAAAATACGGTAGTGTATCCGGGCGTAACCATCCTGAAAAATGTGCAGATTGGCGATGACTGTATTCTGTACCCCAATGTGTCTGTGCGGGAAGATTGCATCATCGGCAATCGGGTCATATTACACAATGGCGTGGTCATCGGCAGCGACGGTTTTGGCTTTGCTCCTTTCAATGGCGTGTACCATAAAATCCCGCAAATCGGCAATGTGATTATTGAAGATGATGTGGAAATTGGAGCCAACAGTACGGTGGATCGGGCTACGACCGGTTCAACCATCATTCAACGGGGGTGCAAATTTGACAACTTAGTGCAGATTGCCCACAATGTCAAAGTCGGGCAAAACACGGCCATTGCCGCTCAATCAGGTATTGCCGGAAGTGCCGAGGTCGGGAAAAACGTTATTATCGCCGGCCAGGTGGGGATTGTTGGCCACATTAAAGTACACGACAGGGTTATTATTGCCGCCAAATCGGGCATTTCCAAAGACGTACCGGAAGGCCAGGTCGTTTTTGGCATCCCGGCCTTAGAAATGGGTAAAAAAAAGCGGATTGAAGCCGCCATGCGCCATCTGCCGGATTTGTTAAAACGGATTCGGGAATTAGAGAATGAAGTTCTTGCGTTAAAAAAGGCTTTGGAAAATAAATAACGAGGGGGATATGACGAAAAAGCAACGCACGATTAAAAGGCCAGTCTCCATTAAGGGACGGGGTATTCACACAGGAAATAATACGAAAATCACGTTTAAGCCGGCTCCGGAAAATTACGGACGTGTATTCGTCCGCGTAGATCTGCAAGATAAGCCCGAAATTCCGGCGCTGGTCGAATATGTAGTTCAAAATGACGAGATTGACAGCTCACGTGGGACCATTTTGCAAAAGGGAGATGTTCGCGTACACACGGTAGAGCACGTACTAGCGGCGCTGGTCGGTCTGGAAATTGACAATGTCATCATGGAATTAAATGCCAATGAGCCTCCAATTGTTGACGGGTCAGCCATGCCCTTTGTCAATAAGTTGTTGGAAGCCGGCATCGAAGAGCAGGAGGCCGAAAAAGAATACCTGATCATCGAAGAACCGGTGAACTACAAAGACGAACGGCGCGGAGTGGAGTTCGTTGCCCTGCCCACGGATGACTACCGAATTACGCTGATGATCGACTACAAAAATCCCGCGCTTGGCAGTCAGCACACCGGCCTCTTTTCTCTGGAAGAGGAATTCATTACCGAGTTTGCACCGGCGCGAACCTTTTGCTTTTTAAATGAAATTGAAGCCCTGGCAGATCAGGGACTGATTAAGGGCGGCGACCTGGATTCGGCAGTGGTTATCGTAGATAGACCTCTGGACCCGCAAGAAATTGAGCGTCTGAAAAAGAAGCTGCAGGTGGATGACGATGTGGAATTGGGGCAGAGTGGCATTTTGAATGACAAATCGCTGCGCTTTCATAATGAGCCAGCCCGCCACAAATTGTTGGATATGATTGGCGACCTGGCCCTCACCGGCGTAAATATTAAATCGCAAATTCTGGCTGCCCGTCCGGGCCATCAAAGCAACATCGAGTTTGCCCGAATTTTACGCAATATCTACAAAAAACAAAAACTGACCCGCAAATTCCAGGACATCAGCAAAAAGGGCGTGGTCTTTGACATTAATGCTATCAAGAAGATTCTGCCACACCGCTATCCCTTTTTACTGGTGGATTCCATTATTGAATTGGAACCGGAAAAACGGGCGGTGGGCGTTAAAAACGTAACCGTAAACGAGCCCTTTTTTCAGGGACATTTTCCACAAAAACCGGTCATGCCCGGTGTACTGATTGTGGAAGCCATGGCCCAGGTGGGGGGCATTTTGCTGCTTAATGATCGCGTGGATGTGGAAAATAAGCTGGTCTTTTTTATGGGCATAGACAATGTGCGCTTTAGAAAAGTGGTGCAACCTGGCGATCAACTGGTCATGGAACTGGAAATGTTAAAAAATCGTCGGACGACTTTCAAAATGGCGGGTAAAGCCTACGTAAAAGGTGAACTGGTTTGCGAAGCGGAAATGATGGCCGCTGTGGTCGATAATTAAGGAGAATGGATTGGTCGAAATTCATCCCACTGCAATCGTTGAATCTGGAGCGCAATTAGGCGTTAACGTAAAAATTGGCCCATACGCGCTGATTGAGAAAGAAGTGGTCATTGGCGATGGCAGCCAGATTGGCCCCCATGCGGTTATTGCCAATGGCGCTACTTTGGGCAAAAATTGCCGCGTATTTAGTGGGGCTGTTATTGCTACGGAACCACAGGACCTAAAATTTTCCAATGAAAAAACCTATGTTGAAATTGGCGACAACACCACGATTCGTGAATTTGCCACGGTGAACAGGGCTACTTCTTACAGTTTCTACACGCGGGTGGGGAAAAATTGCCTGTTAATGGCCTATTCCCACGTAGCCCATGATTGTCAGATTGGTAATTTTTGTACGATTGCCAATTCGGTGAATATGGCCGGCCATGTCATTATTGGCGATTATGTGGGCATTGGCGGCCTGACCGCCATCCATCAATTTGTGCACATTGGCGATCACGCTTTTATTGGCGGCGGGTTGCGTGTTTCACAGGATGTTCCGCCTTACATCCTGGCCGCCGGAGAACCCATTCGTTTCGCCGGATTAAATGCCGTGGGCCTGCGTCGCCGGGGCTTTACCAGGGAACAACTGGACCTCTTAAAACAGGTTTACCACATCATTTACCGCGAAAATTTAAAATTGAAAGAGGCTATTCTAAAAATTGAACAGACTGTGAAACCGACGGTAGAAGTGCAAAAAGTTATGGAGTTCTTAAAGCATAGTGAACGTGGTATTATCCGACCCGAACGATGAAAGAACGATCTTTCCTTTTAGCAGCCTCATAGTTTTCCCCTATCAAACGTTTCCGGGAGCATTGAATATGGCTCTCGACTTTTATTTAGCGCAGAACATTCAGCAATTTGGGGCGCCCATTTTGCGCTTTTACGGCTGGCAACCTTATTGTCTGTCGTTGGGCTACCACCAGGACAAAAAATTTATTGATCTTGGAGCTCTACGCCGAAAAGGCTACCAGGCTGTACGCCGGCCTACCGGCGGCAGCGCTATTCTCCATAGTGAGGAGTTGACCTATGGATTCATTTTGCCCAATAACCATTTGAACAATCACGACATTTACTACCTGTTCCATAAATACCTGGTACAAGCCTTAAATGAACTACATTTTCCGGTCGCTTTGAATTATCAGGCAGACAAAGAGAATTACCTACGCTCGGCGCAAAAACGGTTTGCCTGTTTTAATCGCCCGGCTTTTACCGAAATTAAATATCAGAATAAAAAGGTGGTGGGCAGCGCGCAAAAACTGTACAAAAACGCTTTGCTGCAACATGGTTCCATCTTGCTCGGGCCAAAACAAAATGAGATTATTGCCTTGATGAATACCGACGAAGCCTCCAGACAGCGCTATCTTAACATTCTAAAAAACAGCTCTATCTCTCTTTCAGAAATTGCTCCTCAGAATAAAGTCGATTTACAGACAATTATTGAAGCCCTATTGCGTCAATTCGAGAACTCGCTGAATATTAGAATCTTTTTCAAAAAATTTGACGGCCATCATTTGCGTAATGCACAAAAATTTGTAGATAATTTTAAAATTCAATAAGTTAAATAAGGCAATTTAATTATGTAGGAGGAGACATGAAGAAGTTTATTATTTTCAGCTTCATTATGGTTTTTGCTTTTGGCTGGCATCAAAGCACTCAGGCAGGCGATCTGGAAGGAAATCTTAAAACGATTTTGACTCAAAGCCAATTTCCTGCTGATGAATACATTAAAGGTTATGTTCAACCGTTTGCTACGGCATTGGGAACCGGATTGGGCGGCGCTCTTTTTCATCGTGGTTACGCTAAAACTCTGCCCCGTTTTGACGTGGGTGTAAGCGCTGTTTACATTCCTCTTCCGGATGAGGCCATGAGCTTTGTCTTTTATGGCATGAACAAACCTACTGTTTTTGGCGACGATACCCCGGCTGACCCCACGGCCATCCCCGGTTTGAATGTAGATAAGTTCCTGTTGCCCATGTTACATGCCAACATCGGTCTTTTTGGCGGATTTGAAGGCACGGTTCGTTTTGCTAAAAAAAGTCTTGGAGATTTCGGCGATGTAACATTGATGGGCGGTGGCATCAAATATGAACTGAGCGATCTGATCCCTATTCCCATGTTCCCTATTGATTTTGGAGTACAGGCCGCTTACCACAAGTTTACCGTGGGCAGTTTTTTAGATGCCGGTACGTTTACGATGAATTTGCAGGTATCGGGCAGCATCCCCCTGTTTCCGGTGGATATTTACGGCGGAGTAGGATACGATGTTTCCAGCTTAACGATTAAAACAGCCGAACTGGAGCCCGCCTCTACCATCGGCGATGTGACGGTTGATGGCGAAAACGCTATCCGGTTGAACGCCGGGGTCAGTTTTACTTTACTGTTCTTTAATTTGCATGCTGATTACAACGTGGGCAAGTACAATTCCTTTGCGCTGGGCGCAATGATTGTACTTTAAACCTTAAAAATTCAATGCTTGCCCAACAGACACATTGCGTGGATTAAACTACGAAAACGGAGGAAGAGCACGGTTAGTCGCGCCCAAAGGGCAGCGCTTTTTCCTGATTTAGTGAAGAAATGTCGGTTACAGTACCTGTGCTCTCCGTTTTATTCTTCTGTTGCAGAAGCCTTTCAATAAACACGGCGCAGGGCATCATCATGGTTTGCGCCGTTTTCTCCCGAAAATGGGAACGAGGGGGAAAGCGATGCTGTAGTTAGGCGCAGGCTTCAGGCCTGGGCTTTGCTGGAAACAGCCTAACCCCACACCGATTATCATTTAGACCGATACGCTGAGCGATCTTCTTCGCTGTTACATAAGCCTCGAGCTAAAGCTTGAGTTACGCTGGGTTTGCGAATTGGCTGTAAGTGTAATGGATTCCTCGTCTTAGCCCTCACCCCGCAACGCGGGGGGGCAAATGTTGCTAAAAGAAAGTTCTTGCCAATTCCGTAAAAGCCTCTTTAAATGTTTGAATTTTAACTTGCACAATTTGCCTGAACAGTGTAAGGGATTTTGATCCCGCTAAAGCGGAATTACAATGACATGTCGGCACGAGCCAGCGTCTCTCAAACACAATGTGCTGATGCTCAAAAACTTTCGAAAATTATAATTCGCAATTCGAAATTGCCATGCAAGCCTTCAGCCACTGGCCCCCGAAAATCGGACGAGGGGGAATGGCCCGCCAGTGAAAGGGATTCCTCCTCCGCTGAAGCGGAGTCGGAATGACACATCGACACGTGCCTGTATTGTTTGAACACAACCTGGCCTTTCAAAAAATAATCCGTAATTTTTAATTCACCATGCTCTTTGGTAGCGAGCCGGCAGGCAGACAGACAGCTTTCACGACAAATAGTTAAATTTTGATTTAATGATAGTAGTGGCCCATGGAACCATTCAAAACAAACTATGGTATTTTAATGAAGGAATTTTTTTGAAAATTTTTAGTTTCTATTACAAAAAAACGGATAGGCTCATGACAGATAATAAAAGAAAATGGTATTTTGTAGTAATCTTACTGGCTTTACTCATTGCCATGCCTACTCTGATCTCTCAGTATTTTGTTTTAAGAGGGTATCAACAAAAAAAGAGCTGGCCGATCATCGAGGCCACGGTTGTGCAAACGCAGATTGTCGGTAAACGCGCCATTTTACCTCTGATAACCTATCGCTACCAGGTAGGCGGTAAGACTTTTATTGGAAAAACGGATTTGCAAACCCCGCCTTTTGGTTTACGCAATAAGCGAGATATTACGGCCAGAGCGATTATTAGAGAACACCCGGTTGGCAGTTCATTAAAAATCGCTTACAATCCACGTAATCCGCAGGAATCCACCACCGGCCTCCATTTACCGTGGAACTTTTACATGAAGGTGGCCTTTTCCATTACCTTACTCATGGTTTCTGTTTTTCTTCTTAAGAAATATCTTCAAAAGTGAGCGAAAATTCTTTGATTGTCTGCTGTTCATTTCGTAAAATAGCTGTTTAAAACAGACGAATTGTTGTCCAGATGAAACGGATTAAAAATACTTAACGCGAAACAATTTCTTGAGACACAAAACCATGGTAACGTTCCATTTCAAATATGGAATCATCAAAAGAGAAACAAAGTAAAATATGTTAATTACACACTGTAATTTAGAAAGTTGAGCATTTTATGGGCTTACGAGAAGATCTTCTGAAACATTTAGGCTTGAACACCTTTGTGGTGGTCGACCTGGAAACAACCGGCTTAAATCCTGAAAAGGACCGCATTATTGAAATTGGAGCCATTCGCTTTGTGGATGGTAAGGAGGAGGCGGTTTTTGAAGAGTTGGTCAATCCGGGCATTCCTATTCCGCCCTTTATTACCAGTTTAACCGGGATTACCGATCAGGATGTGCAGGGCAAGCCCACGATTGAAGAGGTCTTTCCCCGCTTGCTGCAATTTATGGACAACGCGGCCATGGTCGGTCAACAGGTCAATTTTGATGCGGCTTTTATTGAATACCAGTTTCGCAAGCAAAACAATGATTACGAACGCTGGGACAACACCCAGCAACGATTCAAATATTTAACCAATCTACGCGTAGATACGCTTTTTTTAGCGCGTATTTTCATGCCCTTTTTAAACAGTTTTAAATTGGCCTCGCTGGCCAGTGAGTTTGACTATGATCTTGATCGGGCTCATCGCGCAGTCGATGATGCCCGGGCTACCGGCCACGTCTTTCTGGAACTTATTGATCGGGCGCTGGCTGCCGAGAACCATGTGCTCATCAATATCATCAATTTGCTGTTCCCTACGTCGCGCCGCGCCAAACAATTTTTTGTGCCGGTCTTGAAATTCAAACAAATGAAAAATATTTCGGCTACAGGTAAAGCCCTGGTGGATGATGCCTATTACGCCCAGAATTATTACAATGTGATTGGAGAAAAGGACTACCGCTTTCCGGAGAACACCGATGACCTACCTGAACTTGAGTCCATCGATCCCCAACTGGTTGATCGCTACTTCAATGAGCAGGGGCATCTATCGCGCGTCATTCCCAATTACGAGTTGCGACCTCCACAAATCGAGATGGCCAAAAATGTATTGCAGGGTTTGAATGAACGCGCTTACGTGGTGGCCGAAGCCGGGACCGGTACCGGCAAATCCATGGCCTATCTGGTGCCGGCCATCGAGTGGGCCGTTAAAAATCGGTCGGCGGGTCAGCGCGTGATCGTTTCTACCAATACCAAAAACTTGCAGGAGCAATTGTTTTTTAAAGACCTGCCAACGCTGTATGCTTCAGTGGAAAACAAATTTAAAGCGGTTTTGCTCAAGGGACGCTACAACTATCTGTGTCTGGAAAAATGGCACACCGTCTTGACGGATATGAATCAACGCCTTTCCCGGGATGAACGCACCCGTCTTTTGCCCCTGGTTTATTGGGTTGAGCAGACACGCACCGGCGACATCATGGAGAATGCGGGTTTTCAGCTGGAACGCAATCTCGGTCTCTGGGAAAAACTGACGGCCGAACCCTCGTATTGTCCCGGGAAAGCCTGTAAATATTATGACGATTGCTTTTTAATGAAGGCGCGGGAACACGCCAAACGTGCGGATGTGGTGGTGGTCAATCATGCTTTGCTGTTTGCGGATCTGGCTTCCGGGCGTTCCACATTGGGAGATTACCAGGTGCTGGTGCTGGATGAGGCCCACAATCTGGAAAAGACAGCGGCCGAATATCTTGGAGTTCGTGTGAATTACTGGGCCTTTCGCAATCTTTACCATCGTATTTATGAAGAAGAAACAAATAAATCCGGCACAGTGGTTCAGATTGAGTACCGTCTGAATACCAGTAAAAACCTGTCTCAGGGAAAGAAAAACGAAATTACGCGTCTGACGCAAAAAGTAAAGTACAGTTCTTTGAATCTCAAAGAAAAAACGCAGATCTTTTACAATGAATTTAGCCGCATGCTCCGTGACCAATATGGCAGCCGGGAAAAGCCCGGACAGGAAGAGACGCGCATCCGCTACCACAAAAATTTTAAGTTTTTCCGCCTTTTAGAAGATGAAATTGAAGTGCTGAAAAAAGCCCTGGCCCGTTTTATTAATGATCTTAACCAGTTGATCGATAAGCTCAACGGCCTTGATTTTAATTCGTTTAAATTTCAGGCCCAGCTGACCAGAGAAGTTATCTCCAGTTACGAGCGAGCCATGGAGCTGATGGAAGGGTTCACCTTTTGCCTGAAAGGGGAAGAGAAAGATTATGTTTACTGGCTGGATTTGCCGCGCAATGAACGCAGTAATGATGTGGCCCTGTACGCCGTGCCTCTAAATATCGATGAACTTTTAAATAAGCTGCTTTACCCGCAGATCGAAACGGCTGTTTTTACGTCGGCCACGCTGGCTGTGAATAAGTCGTTTGATTATTTTAAATCGCGCCTGGGGCTACAACTGTTAAAAGAGCGTCCGGTCCTGGCCCGGGCCTTCGATTCACCGTTTGACTATGAAAAACAGTTGTTGCTTACGGTCACCGATTTTTTACCGGATCCCCGTTCGGCAGACTACCCGGCCGCAGTACGTGATCTGATCATCCGGTTGCACGAAGAACAAAAACGAGGTTTGTTGATCCTTTTAACCAATTACAGCATGCTCAATCAGATGTACGAATGGTTAAAGCCTCATTTTGATGCGCAACATGTGCTGCTTCTGGCTCAGGGGAAAAGCGGCAGCCGCACCAATATCTTGAACCAGTTCAAAGAAAACCGGGAATCGATTTTATTGGGCACCGATAGCTTTTGGGAAGGAATCGATGTGCCGGGTGAAGCTCTGGAGTTATTGTTTATTCCCAAACTTCCCTTTGACGTGCCAACCGAACCGGTCATTGCTGCCCGCATGGAAGCGATTAAACGCCGGGGCGGTAATCCGTTTATGGAATATTCTTTGCCAGAAGCTATTATTAAATTTCGCCAGGGGTTTGGTCGTTTGATTCGCCATAAAACCGACTTCGGAGCCGTCATCATCGGTGATAATCGTGTGAGCCGCATGCGCTATGGCCAGCATTTTTTAAACAGCATTGCCGGACGCAAAGAGATTGTTTTTGATGAGGACGCTCTGTTTAAATTACTGGATGATTGGTTTACGAATCGCAACAAGGAGGAAGAACAGCATGCCGGTTGAAAAACTGGTTATCGGTCAAAAGGATCTTACATTTCAGGATATTGCCTTCTTTCTGGAAAAGAAACCGCAAATTGTAATCGATCCTGCGGTGAAAAGGGCGGTTGATGAGGGACATCAGGTTATTAAAAATATTGTAGAACAGGGAAGAGTGGTGTACGGCGTGACCACCGGATTTGGTAAGTTTGCCGATGTGCGGATTCAGGCTGAGCAAACCAGAGAGTTGCAACACCGCCTGGTGAGGAGTCACGCAGCCGGAACCGGGGAGCCCATGCCTGCTGACCTTGTGCGCCTGATGATGCTGTTTAAAATCAAAAATTTGTCGCAGGGCTTTAGCGGTGTGCGCTACGAGGTGCTGGAACAGCTTGTAAACCTGTTAAACCAGGACGTTGTACCGGTGGTGCCTTCCAAAGGTTCGGTGGGGGCCAGCGGTGACCTGGCGCCTTTGGCGCACATGGCGCTGGTGATGATTGGTGAAGGCGAAGCCTTTTACCAGGGTAAACGCCGTTCTGGAGCAGAAGCGTTAAAAAGCGCCGGTTTAAAAGCCATTGGGCTGGAAGCGAAAGAAGGCCTGGCCGTACTCAACGGCACTCAGGCCATTCAGGCTTACGGCGCTTACAGTGTGTTAAAGGCCTGGCAACTAATTAAATCGGCCGACGTTGTGGGAGCCATGAGTCTTGAAGGTCTGCTGGGCACACTAACGGCTTTTGACGAGCGCATCCAGCAGGTAAGAAGGCATCCTGGCCAGATGAAGGTGGCAAAAAATTTTAAGCGACTTTTAAGTGATTCACCCATTGTGGAATCGCACAAAGCCTCTGATCATCGTGTTCAGGATGCTTACAGCCTGCGCTGTATTCCGCAGGTTCATGGCGCTATCCGCGATGGGCTGGACTACGTTAGCGCAGTTTTTGAACGGGAGATCAACGGCGTAACAGACAATCCGCTCGTTTTTGCGGAACAGGGCGATGTGCTTTCCGGGGGCAATTTTCATGGCGAACCGGTGGCCCTGGCTGCCGACTATTTGGGGATTTTAATGGCCGAATTGGCTGATATTTCTGAACGGCGCATTGAGCACATGATGGACCCCAATATGAGTGAGATGGCTGGCTTTTTAACCGAAGGGGGCGGTCTTAATTCCGGTTTTATGATTGCTCAGGTAACGGCCGCCGCCCTGGTCTCAGAGAATAAAGTTCTTGCCCATCCGGCCAGCGTCGATTCCATTCCCACCTCTGCCAATAAAGAAGATCACGTGAGTATGGGCAGTCATGCTGCGCGCAAAGCTCTGCAAATCATTGAAAACGTGCAAACCGTTCTGGCTATTGAATTGATGTGCGCCTG
>NZ_JBSMDE010000186.1:0-10669 GCF_056497305.1 Caldithrix sp.
TATGGAATAACTGGCTTTCTGTTAGAGAAAGGGCCGTTACTCCAAAAGTAAGTCAGAAGGTCCGTTCCAGATCAGGCGGAACCTTGCCTTGAAGGTCCGGTGAAGCGAGGTATGTTTTAATTAAAAATTAAAAATTACGAATTACGGATTTTTTTTTGAAAAGGTAAGTTGGGCCCAGGTAATGAAGGCCTGTGCCGAAATGTCATTCTGATTCCCGCTTTAGCTGGAGAAGAATCCCTTACATGATTAAAGAGATTCCGGCTCTCGCTTGTACTGGGCCGGAATGACACGTTTGGGGAAGATATGTCGCCATATGATTTCTTCACTTTGCACGCCGCTTTCGCTCTGCGCATCGGTCGAAATGACAATCAGTTAGCCTTCGTGCCGAGCGTCATTCCAAATTCCGATCTTCGGGGACAGGCCTGTCCGGCCGAAGGACGGGCCCGTCTGGACGGCTATCCAGCCGGACAGGCCCGTCTGGCAGGCGCAGCCGGACAGGTCTGGCCAACCGGACAGGCCCGTCCACCGGACAGGTTTATCCGGCCGAAGGACGGGCCATTCAACCATTCAACAAATCAACAATTAAACGCTTTTACTTCCTCACTCCGCAAAAAAATTTTTGCATCCCGCCATGGCGGGACTAGACCTTTTAAATCTTTTAAGGGAAGTATTCGTAAATATCAATAATGTACTTTTTTGAGGCGTTCCATTTCCCGTTTCTGGTCGCGCTCGGCGATGGCCGCCCGTTTATCATACTGTTTTTTACCGCGGGCAATACCTAATTCTACTTTTACCAGGTGTTTTTTGAAATAAATTTTAAGTGGCACAATGGTTATGCCCTTTTCTTCTGTTTGACGAAAAAGACGTTTCAATTCTCTTTTGTGGAGTAATAACTTGCGGTCTCTTCTGGGGTCTGGTTGTTCAAAGGCTGCTTGTTTGTAAGGTGCAATGTGCATACCGATTAACCACAGCTCGCCTTTTTTGAAGCGGGCATAGGCATCCTGTAAACTTACTTTCCCTTCGCGAACCGATTTAACTTCACTACCTTTGAGCGCAATACCGGCTTCAATGGTGTCGATAATATGGTAATCGTGTCGCGCTTTTTTATTATTAGTTACAACACGTATTGCTTGTTCTGCCATCATTGTTTTCCATTTTGTCAATACCAATTAAAGATGAGGCAAGTTACTAAAAGGTTTGATTTTAGACAAGATAATATTTGGCTCTGGGGGCAAAAACACATTCTACCCAAAGGGCGCGCCATTGGCCTTTGGTCTCCGGTAGTAATTGCATATTGATAATATCACCTGGTTCAATCAGACCGATATCGAGCATTGAAAGATCGACCAGCTTGTAACGTTCTTTGATGTGGATGTCTTCTAGAATAAATTTACCATTTTCAAAATCGATCACTTCGAAGAAACCATCCAGGAGAGACGGACTGACTTTTTCGCTGGAAAGTTGATATTCAACATACGAATGTTTTTGGTGGAAATTTTGGCTCAATTGAAATGTCCTGCGCAATGCGCTGAGGTTGTTGGCTCTGAGTTCATCCCAGTAGAGCGCAAAATTTTTCTCATAATGATAGTCGATGAATTGAATGAAACGATCAAACAAATTCATTTCTTCCTTGAAAACGATCCAATTTTCGGCCGCCAATTCGGTGGGGAATACGATCAGGAAAAATTCTTCCAGGTCTTCATAGACCAGATCATCGATGCTGATGGGCCCCATGAAGGTGGTCAGGAATTTTTTGAATAGTTTAATGCTGTTCAATTTCTCTGACTGAGGAAGAGTTTGTTCAAATTCCTCAATGATGTGAACCATGTCTGATGCAGAACGCTTCCATGGTTCCATCGCGTCCAGATCTTCGGCATCGTCAAAATAGAGGTATTCCGGTTCAGACCACTGGTTGTCATCAAATTCCATAAGCCGGTCAAATAATTCTCCGGCATTGTCTTCTGGCGCCTTTAACAAAGGATCGCTTTCTTTTTTAATGAGGTCAATCACTTTATCGTTAATAAAATGGATTAGGCGTTGCAAAACAGGGTGCTCATCATTGGCCACAATTTTTAGGTCGTAGCGGTAAAAATCCAGAACAGTATCGATAATTACATAGTTGAGTAGATCGTATTTAAGACAATGCTCTTTAGTGCTGCAGGCAAAAATTCCGAATTCCGTGCTTTCAGGGATTTTCCCGGCCTTAACAAAGTCTTCCTGAGAAACTTTTTGCTGCAATTGGTTCGGGCAGTTGAGCGGGCAGGAGCCAAAACAATTTTTGTCAAAAAATAGCTGCAAGCTATCGCCCAGATGAAAAGAGAGATTGGTAATTTCTTCGCTGTTCAGGATAAGTTCTTCATCTACATTAAACAGTTTTGGGAAAAATGAAGTCTCTATCTGTTCGGCAACCGAATTCATCAGAAGGTAGATGAAATAATCCAGATTGGTAAGTTCATAAACTTCCTTTTCCCAGGCTTTAATAAAGTCCGTTGCAGAAATGTATATTTTATGAAATTGTTCTGCCAAAGTAATCCTCCTTTTACCAACCGTAAATTTATGGCAGCATTGGGTCATTATCAAATAAAACTAATAAAACTTAGATTGAAAATCACAAAAAATTTTCTATTTAGCTTTCTGCTTCTTAAATTTGTTTCAAGCATGGGATAGATCGCGTTCTGCTGACAGATGAGTTGCTCTCCATGTACTTTTGACCGAATTGTAATTTGTAAAATGAAACGATGTAGTTCCAGGAATAATTCCCAAAATAGTGTGGTCGCAATCTGGATAAAAGTCATCAGTAATCATGGCTTTTCGTTTCGAATCTGTGTCATTTGAGGGTCGACTTCGACGGGAGATGAGAATTCTTCTAATTTCAACAAATATCAAAAGATTACTCGTCGTAACAATTTTCGGGATTCTTTGAAATGACACTAAAATGTACATTTTACTAAACTCGATGTTTAACCAAAAAAGGAGGGATGTTACCATGGCCAGGAAAAAGATATTAATGCTGGTAGGGGACTTTGCAGAGGACTATGAGACGATGGTCCCTTTTCAGATTTTAACCATGGTCGGCCATGAAGTTCATGCTGTTTGTCCGGGTAAAAAGAAAGGGCAAACCGTCAAAACTGCCATTCACGATTTTGAAGGGGATCAGACTTACTCTGAAAAACCGGGGCACAATTTTTTGCTGAATGCCGATTTTGACAGTATTAATGAAGCGGAGTACGATGCGCTGGTTATCCCGGGCGGAAGAGCGCCTGAATATCTGCGACTGACAGACCGCGTACTGGAAATCGTACGCCATTTTGCAGAAAACGATAAGCCGATCGCTGCCATTTGCCATGGCCCGCAAATTCTGGCAGCCGCTGGAGTTTTGAAAGGGAAAAAATGTTCGTCCTATCCTGCGGTTAAAACTGAAGTGGAATTAGCTGGTGGGACATGGGTAGCCAACAATGATACCTTCAGCAATGCTCACACCGATGGTAAACTGGTTTCTGCCCCTGCCTGGCCGGCCCATCCGGAATGGATGAAACAGTTTTTGCAGGTGTTGGGTTCAAAGGTAGAAGCATAATCTTAATCCACCCTACATGCCTGTTTTAAGGACAGACCACAGGCCCGACTTCATTGGTTGTCAATGAGTGCGGGCCTTTTTGTAGATGCAATTCTTAGTTTTTAGGTGAGATCTGACCAATGACCATTGTTCATCAGCTTTTGGGCGCACCATTTCAGGATAATGCCCTGTTTGTTAAAGTTAACGCCGGGCAAAAAGTCTATCGCTTATTGTTTGATTGTGGCGAAAATACGATCTCCCAACTGTCAGCAGGCGAAATCATAAAAATCGACCACCTCTTTCTCTCTCATTTCCATCTCGATCATGTGGCAGGTCTGGATCATTTTATTCGATTGAATTACAACCGTGCGCCTAAAGCAGTGCACATCTGGGGGCCTGCGGAAAGTGCAACTAAAATTTTCAACCGTTTAAATAGTTTTTCCTGGAATTTAATTGAAGACAGTGAAACGCAATGGGTGATTCATGAGGTTAGTGCAAAGGCCGTGGATCAGTATGTGGTCAGTGCTGTAGATCAGTTCCGCACTATGAAACACATTGCAGCAGAACCACATTCGGGGGTGATCCTGAGCCTGCCTGAATTTCAGGTTTCCACGCTTTTGCTTGATCATCGAATTCCTGTTTTGGGCTTTAAACTGCTGGAACAGGACAGGGAAAAGGTGTCCAGTCAGCATTTAAACGCGCTCAACTTACAGCGCGGCCCATGGATTCGTATTTTGCTGGATCGTTCCATCCCCGATCAACAAAGCGTACGGATCAATGGTTCGATCTACCGATTAGGAGCATTAAGAAAGCAATTGCTTTATTGGGTTCAAGGAGAGAGTCTGGTTTACCTGACCGATTTTTTATTGAGAGAAGAGCAGCGTCAGTGTTTAATAGATTGGTTGAAGGGTGTGCAGATCATGTATTGCGAATCGCAATATCTGAATGAGGACATGCAGCTGGCGCAAAACAACTACCATCTTACCATAGGCCAGGCGGCCCGTCTGGCGCTTGAGGCGGATATTCGCCAATTGTTTATTTTTCATTTTTCACAACGCTACAAACATCTACCGCCTGAGCGATTTTTGCAGCAGGCGCGCACGATTTTTAAAGCCACCGCTTTACCCGCTGGTTGGGCATCGGAAGCTGTGTAATGATGTTACGTAACTAAGAGAGCAGAGCAACAACCTTTAAAAACTGCAAATAACGCCCGTCTGGCAGTGGCAACCGGTTGGAACGAAGCGGAGATCCCGATTCTCGGGGACAGGCCACGAATTAATTTTAAATTACCTATTAGTTCATTTGACCTGTACTGAAAAACTAAGTAGACTTGAGTTAAACTAATTAGAAGGGGCAACTTATGCCCAGGCGGTGAGGAACCGTACCGGCATGTCATTCTGAGAATCCCTTACATTGGCAGACCATTCGAAAGAGCAATGTAACTCGTGCTTCAATCCGCGACTTTGTGAGGACGAAGCATTTATGGCGAGCTTTTATTTTAAACCCCATCCCTCCGCCCCTGTTCCCTTTAAAAAAAAGGAAGGGGGCCGGGGGGTTAGGATCTTCAGCGCAAAAATTTTCACACGATAAGTTGTCATATCTTTTAAGGTAAGTATTTTAAATTGCGGAGCGTGAGCATTCAGCTCTCAATAATTTGCAACAGATATTTTAGAATATTGATTTTGTAATAAGTGGGATCCGCAATGCCAACGATATTGTGCAACTGGCCCGTACCCTGCGCAAGATCAAGGTTGCGCGGGGCTATGGACAGCCCCTTGTTCAGATCATAAATTAAGCGCACTTTAGGGCGCAACAGGCTCTCATGGCCGGATTCCAGAACAATGGCTAAAAACCCCGTGTCCAATTTAACCAGGCAGCCCGGAGGATAGATGCCCATAAATAGAATAAATTGTTCTAAAAGTTCTTCATCGAACAACAGGAATCGCTGGATGTACATCTCTTTAATGGCCTCTGTAGGATGTTCTGCCGGATGATAAACGCGATCCGTGGTTAACGCATCATACACATCTACAATAGCGCCAATTTTACCTGGTATCGATATCTGTTCCCCCAGCAATTTACGCGGATATCCCGTTCCATTCTCGCGTTCATGATGCTCTGCAATGTAGGCCAGAATGATATCGGTCATCTTCGAATTCTCTTTTACAATATCAATACCAAATTCCACATGTTTTTTCATTAAATTGAATTCACGGGGTGTTAAGGCTCCTGCTTTGTGAAGGATTTCGTCAGAAATCCGACTTTTTCCAATATCGTGTAAAAGAGCCCCCAGCGTGTACTCAATAACTTCTTCTTTGGACATATTTAAAGCCTTACACAAACCGGCCGTCAACACCGAAACATTCAACGAATGTACAAAGGTGTATTCGTCCTTTTCTTTAATGTTTGACATCAACACCAGGGCATCCTGATTTCTGGAGATCGACTCAACAATTTCTGTAACAATGTGATTTATGGCCTCGAACTTTAAACCCTGTCCATAGCGGGCTTCCTGATAGGCCTGTTGGATAACCTGGTAAGCCTTGTTTTTTATTTCATATGCCTTTTTAAGTTCTTTTTTTAGCTCCACCTTAACGTCAAAATTCAGATCATAAGAACCGACCTCCGGCAGCGATGATTCCTGAAAATATTCCAGAAATTCCTCTTTGGTAAAGGAATCGACAATGTCAATGCCTTTCGTGGTATCAATGTAAACTTCTCTTATCCCACTTTGTTTTATCTTTTCAATATCACGGTAATTGCGAATCTTTTTTTTGCTTACAATAAAGGGATGCGCCAACCAGCTGCAATTAAAATTGGCGATAAAAACACCCGGTTTCAGTTTATCCACGCTGACTTTTTTGATCATGAAAGGGCTAAACTCCCTGTTTTTGCTTCTATTATGATATTCGGAGTTTTAGACAAAAGCTTAATTTTTTCCTCTTTACTACACTAATTTTTTTACCCGGAAAGGGCAAAAACGTCAGATAAAACGAACAAAAAGTCGGATTTTTTGAAAGAAAAAAACATCTTAAAGCGGCAGAATGGTTACAAGACCGACAAAGAATTGTTTCTGGCGTGTTCTTTTTGTAAAATAGCAATAAGAACAATCTTTTGGGGGAAGAGGGCGGATTTAAAACATCTTGCCCGGCTCAAAAAAAATCATCTCCGGAAGGGCATGCATGTTCAAACCGGTTGAAAAATCATTTTATGCTTTTCTTTTCCTTTGGGTGATCATTGTGGGGTGCAGCCTGGTTAATTTGCTTCATCGGCCGGGATTGCCTTACACTTTTTTTGAAGAAGATCACCGCCTGTTTCTATTTAAACAGGGTAAAATCTTTCCGGTGACAACCATCGACGGATTCCCTGTAAAAAACAAATCCATTGCCTTAATGATCATCGAAACAAAGAAAATCGGGCAACCAGTTACCATTGAAACCTCCGATCATCAGCGCCTGCATTTTAAACGCATTAAAGTCAATAATCCACAGGACGTACTCATCAACCTGTTGCCAGGTTTGTTTTTTTTACTGGTGGCTCTGTGGATCCGCAGATCAAAAGCGGACGCTCCGGAATCCTATTTTATCTGGGCCGGCTATTTGTTTGGCCTGATTATCGCCATTAGCTGGGATGGCATGGGACACGCGGTGTGCGGACCGCCCGCTCTGATTGTGTTCTATCTGGCTTACCCGCTGGCCTTTGCTGTATTTTTGATTTACAGTTTTTATTTTCCGCAACCTGCTTTAAGGGAACCCATTCTAAAACGCTTTAAAGCGGCCATCCTTAGCCTGGCCTTGCTGGTTGGTGTGGCTCTGGGAATAGCCGGCTTCTGGCGCTATGCTCATCCGGAGCAATACGTTTACCAATTCTATTACCAGTTTTACAGAATCTTTCGTTTGTTCACCCTGCTTTTGATCCTGCTCTCCTTTCTTAATATGTTTCTGAATTTTACGCGCACACGGGAATCAGTGGCCCGTTTACGCTTTTACTGGGTGGCCGGAGGCATTTTGCTGGGCAGTTTCCCTTTCATCTTTTTGTGGAGCATTCCCCAGGCCCTGGCCCTACAGCCACTCATTCCGGAATGGGTTTCGGATCTCTTTTTAATCATTGTTCCCCTTTCGGTTGCCGTAGCCATCCTTAAATATCGTTTATTCGACATTGAAGTGGTTTTATCGCGCAGCGTAACCTACCTGGTAACCTTGAGCCTGATCATTACCGTGTACGTATTGGTGGTCGGCAGCCTCTCTTTTCTGCTTTCGCGAAACGTCTCCTTTCAATCGCCTTACCTTTCGGCCGTGGCCGCTGTGGTAGTGGCGCTAACATTTAATCCCCTGCTTGGCCGCGTACGTCGTTTTGTAGATCAAAAACTGTTTCATATTCGCTACAACCAGTTCAGAGTTTTGCAGCAATTTCTGGATGAATTGGCCCAATGTTCGGATATTCAACGCCTGGGTAGGCTCCTTGAACACAACCTGCAACGCATTCTACCCCTGACCAGGAATACATTCTTGCTCTGTAACCAATTTCAAATACAACAGCCGCTCAAGAAGGACCAGGGTCCGGTTAGGCTATTGGCCAATGAAAACCATCTGGCCTATTTTGAAGTATTGTCCGATGCCATTCCCACAAAGTTAGCGGACGAGCTTTTTTTGCTGGTTGAAATCGACAGCGATTGGTGCTGGGCCCTGGGACGAAAAGTAGCCGGGACGCGCTTCTGGCACGAAGACCTGGAACTGATCAAAGAGATGGCCAGAGCCGTTCAGGTGGCCATAGAAAAGATTCGCTTCTGGCAAAGAGCGCTCAAAGAATCGGCGGAAAAAGAGGCAGCCAATAAACTGAGCGCCTGGAAAAGTTTAATGGTCTCCGAAGTAGCACACAATTTTAACGGCCCTCTCAATTCCCTGTTGTGGAAAATCGAAACATGGGATGCCCAACGCTTTGAACAGCAGAAAAACGAGCTAAAACAACAGATTGATCGTTTGCAAAACATGGTGCGCAGCTTACTTAACCTGGCTGCCCTCGAATCCGGTCGGATGGAGGTGCATCTGCAAACACTGAATATGAAACAGCTGATCCAAAAAGTCCGGGACAGCCTGCAGTGGCAGATCAATGAAAAGCAGATGACGCTGCGTCTATCTGTACCCGATCAGATGCACATCCGGGCCGATGCGGTTTTAGCGGAGGGCATTTTTCAAAATGTTCTGGAGAATGCGCTCAAATATGCTCCGGCGGGCAGTACCATTGAGGTAGCATCTGAACCTTTTGCTGAGGAAGAGAGACCAATGGCCCGGATTACCATTTGTGACCAGGGGCCGGGTATTTCTCAGGATGAACTGGAAAGCGTTTTTACGCCTTTTGCCGGCAAATCCGCCAAACGAGGTTTGCATCTGGGGCTGTACATGACGCGCCAGTTCGCACGGGCCATGGGCGGCGATGTCGCCATTCACGCGCGTCGGCAGGGACAGGGAACCTGTGTGGCCATTATGTTACCTTTAATGCGCCAACAAAAAGATTGAAGGATTCAAATCATGAAAACCCGTATTTTTATCGTCGATGATGATCGCTCCTTTGCAGCCGATTTGCAATCGTTTTTACAGAAGCTTAATTACGAAGTTCAGAGCGCAGAGACACTGAAAGAGGCGCGCCAGGTCCTCGAAGCCTTTCAACCGGATATTCTGCTTCTGGATTTACAATTACCCGATGGCGACGGTCTGCAGTTTTTGGATTTTGCCCGCCAGCAGATGCCCAACTTGCCCGTTGTCATGTTGAGCGGTTACGGCTCCATTGCGCTGGCTGTTCAGGCCATTAAAAAGGGCGCCGAAGATTTTTTAAGCAAACCGGTAAATCCCGAGCACTTAAAACTGTTCTTAGAAAAACTGATTGAACGCAGGCAACTGCGCAATCGGTTGTTGTTACAGGAATTGGATGAGCGTGGCACCTTTTTTATGGGCCCCAGTCGGGCCATGACCGATTTGCTGCAAACCGCGCAACAGGCGGCCCGCAGCGAAGCCATTATTTTACTTCAGGGAGAAACAGGCACCGGTAAACAGTTGCTGGCCCATTTTATTCATCAAAAAAGCCCGAGGGCCAAAGGGCCTTTTGTTTATGTCAATTGCGCTACTTTAAGCGAAACCCTGATCGAAAGCGATCTGTTCGGTCACGAAAAAGGAGCCTTTACCGGAGCCTATCAGAGCAAACATGGACGCCTGGAACTGGCCCACGGCGGCACCTTATTTTTAGATGAAGTGGCAGAATTACCTCTGGCCCTGCAGGCCAAGTTGCTCCATTTTATCGAATATGGTCAGTTTCAACGTGTGGGCGGCACGGCTACATTAAAAGCCGATGTGCGCATTGTGTGCGCTACCAATAAGGACCTGGCCACTCTGGTACGCGACAAAAAATTTCGTGAAGATTTGTTCTTCCGGTTGAACGTCATTCCCCTGCACATTCCGCCGCTCCGCGAACGCCCGGAAGATATTTTACCATTTGTGAATTTTTTTCTGGAACAGTTTGCTCACGATCTGAAAAAACCGAAACCCGAACTCTCTGAAACGCTAAAAGAACGCTTGCGCACCTACAGCTGGCCTGGCAACATCCGTGAGTTGCGCAATGCCCTCGAACGAGCTATCATCCTGTCCAACAAACCACTATTAAACGAGCAGGATTTCCCCTTCTTACAAACGCCTGTCCTGCAAAGCGCAAATCGGTTGTTTGAGCCCCGTCCTTTGAATCAAGCTCTTAACGATTTCAAGAAAGAGTTCATTGAAACCGTTTTACGCGCGGTAGGCGGCAATCAGACCCAGGCGGCAAAAATTTTGCACATTCAAAGGAGTTATTTAAATCAATTGTTAAAAGACAAACGCAAGGATAGGCAGCAGAGCCGCAACCTTTAAAAAACCGCAAGGGTCACCCGTCTGGCACCGGACAGGCCAGTCTGGCAGCACCAGCCTGACAGGCAAAGAAGTAATTTTAATTAAAAATTAGGAATTACGAATTATTTTGTGAAAGGACAAGTAGCGCCCCTGAAAGGCGAAGGACCGTACCGAGTGTCATTCCGAATTCCCGCTTTAGCGGGATGAGGAATCCTTTACACCTTCAGACAATTCGCAAGCGCAA
>NZ_JBSMDE010000187.1:0-17501 GCF_056497305.1 Caldithrix sp.
GGTTACTTAAATTCCTGTGTAAATGTCTTTTGGTTGCAGCTTGGCTGCCTTAGATCTTTTGGGGCAAGCATTCTAAAAAACTTTGCCTTTATTTTACAGAAGTCTTGAAAAGGACACGAGCTGCTCCCTCCGATCCCCTGTCTCTCTCCCAAGAATTCTCGGGAGGAACCTTTAAGGTATTAACCCTTCTGCAGCTTCTTTTCCAGATCATCCTGTGCATACTCTGGTATCCAGTTACTAACTTGTTAAATTACAAAACATTAAATCATTTTGAGCGATACGCGGCTGCATACTTCAATATGCAGCGCCTGGCATTTCCTTCTTTTTCTTTCTCGAACTCAAACCATTTCGCATCTTTGTAAATGCTTAATATTTCAGAAAATACCTCCAATACTTTTTTTTCTGATCCGGTTAAATACAGGAATGGCACGCAAATTGAGAAGTAAAAGACCATTGAACGGCAGCAAACAAAACGAGGGAATAATGAAGGTATTAAAGGATATTCCATTCATCGCTTTGATTCTATTGATCCTCCAGACTTCAGGATCGTCCTTGCTGGGGCAAGATGTTGTGCAGTTTTTTAAAACAAATTGTACCAGCTGTCATACAATTGGCGGTGGCCGTTTAACGGGGCCGGACTTAAAGAACGTACTGGATCGTCAGAGTCGCGACTGGCTGGTGAAGTGGATTGTGGATCCGGAAGGGGTTTTAAATAGCGGCGATCCCTATGCCGTTAAATTGCAAAAAGAGGCACGAGGCGCAATCATGCGTAACATTCCCGGGATGACACCGGAACTGGCCAATGCTTTACTGGATTTGATAGCCGAGGAATCAAAAAAGGAAAAATCACAATTTGCCGGTACGCAGGTCAGCAATCGTCCTTTGTTGCCGGAAGACATCGAAGAAGGCCGTAAAATTTTTACTGGCGCCCAGCGTCTGAAAAACGGCGGCCCGGCCTGTATTGGTTGCCATCAGGTTAACAGTTTAGGCGGACTGTTCGGCGGCGGTCGTCTGGGGCTTAATCTCACACGCGCCTATGCTCGAATTGGCGGCAGAAAAGCGCTTTCTGCCTGGCTGGTTAATCCGCCCAGCCTGACCATGAATCCCATTTTCAAAAGCAAGCCCCTGGATGCCGAAGAAATTTTACCCATTGTGGCCTTCCTGAAAAACGAAACCGAAAACGATCTGCCTGCACAATCTGCTCAAATGGTAAATTTTATCCTATTTGGTTTAATTGGTTCGATCGTTCTGCTGGTTATCTTTGATTTTATCTGGAACCACCGTTTTCGTGAAGTGCGCAGGCCTTTGCTAAAAGCGAGCAGAAACATCTTTCTTTCTCAAAAAAAGTAGAAACAGCAAAATTCAGAGGATCACTATGAGCATCAAATCCTGGATTCGAGATGATATCGTCCCCAAACAACGAACCTGGGAACAATTTTACCGCAATCGCTGGCAATACGACAAAATCGTAAGAAGTACGCATGGCGTCAATTGTACGGGAAGCTGTACATGGCAAATTCACGTAAAAGACGGCATCGTCACCTGGGAAATGCAGGGACTGGACTACCCTTCTTTGGAACACGGCTTACCGCCATACGAGCCGCGCGGCTGTCAGAGAGGTATTTCCTATTCCTGGTATTTGTACAGTCCGTTGCGCGTTAAGTACCCTTACATTCGCGGCGCTTTGCTGGATTTGTGGAATAAGGCGCGTCGTGAATTTGACGATCCTGTTGAGGCCTGGGCCTCTCTGGTTGAACATCCGGAAAAGCGCCAACGCTGGCAAAAAGCCCGGGGCAAAGGCGGCTTTCGCCGTACAAGCTGGGACACCGTTCTGGAAATTATAGCCGCCGCCAATCTACACACCATTAAACGATATGGCCCCGATCGCATTACTGGCTTTTCGCCTATTCCCGCCATGTCCATGATCAGTTACGCTTCTGGAGCGCGCTTTTTACAACTATTAGGCGGCGTAGCACTCTCTTTTTACGATTGGTACTGCGATTTGCCCAACGCTTCTCCAGAAACCTGGGGCGAACAGACCGATGTCCAGGAATCTGCCGACTGGTACAACGCCAAACTACTGGCCGTCATGGGTTCGAACCTCAACATGACGCGGACGCCGGACTGCCACTTTGCCGCCGAAGCGCGTCACAATGGAACCAAAATGTACGTCTTTGCCCCGGACTTTAACCAGGTAGCCAAATATGCCGATGAATGGATGGCCATCAATGCGGGCCAGGACGGCGCCTGGTGGATGGCTGTAAATCATGTCCTTTTAACGGAATATCACCACAAGAAACAGGCGCCCTATTTTAACGATTACCTTAAAAAATACACCGATGCTCCGTTTTTAGTCGAATTACAGCCCAATGGTGATCACTACAAACCCGGGCAGTTACTGCGCGCCAATCGTCTTGCTCCATATAAAGAAGAAGAAAATGGCGAGTGGAAATTTCTAATGTGGGACGCTGACGAAAACAAACCCAAAATGCCCATGGGCAGTGTGGGGTTTCGCTGGGGCAAAACAGAAGGCCAATGGAATTTATTGTTAAAAGATGGCAAAATAGGCAGCAATATCAATCCAGAACTAACCTTCCTAAATCAAAACGACGACACGGTTCAGGTAACGCTGGATAATTTTGCCGAAGGTTCTCAATTGCTGCGCGGCGTCCCTGTACGCACAATTAAAACCGAAGAGGGACCGGTACTGGTAACCACGGTTTTCGATCTACTGATGGCCCAATATGGAGTTGATCGCGGATTGGGCGGTCAGTATCCCCAAAATTACGATGATGAAGAAGCTCCTTACACCCCAGCCTGGCAGGAAAAATACACCGGCCTCTCCAGAGAGAACGTCATTAAATTTGCCCGGGAATGGGGCCGAACAGCGGAATTTACGCGCGGCAAGTGCACAGTGATCATCGGTGCGGGAATTAACCACTGGTATCATGGCAACTTGATGTACCGGGCCGCCATTCACGCCCTGATGTTTTGTGGATGCATCGGAGTAAATGGCGGCGGGCTGGCGCATTACGTGGGGCAGGAAAAACTGGCGCCCGGAGAATCGTGGAGTACCATCGCTTTTGCGAAAGACTGGATCGGCGCTCCCCGCTTGCAAAATGCGCCAAGCTGGCACTACGTACACACCGATCAATGGCGGTACGAAAAATCATTTACCGATTACCACACTGTGCCTGCAGAGCAAGCTCAAAATTCCCTGGCAAATGGTCACACTATCGACATTCAAATCCAGGCCGTGCGCAACGGCTGGATGCCATTCTATCCGCAATTTAACAAAAACCCTTTGCAACTGGCCAGGGAAGCAGCCAGAGCAGTCAATTCTGACGACGAAAAAGCGATGGTGGGCTACGTGGTTCAACAGCTAAAGGAGCGCAAATTGAAATTTGCCGTAGAAGACCCTGACGCTGAAGAAAACTGGCCGCGCATCTGGTACATCTGGCGTGGCAACGCATTGATGTCCAGCGCCAAAGGACATGAATATTTTCTGAAACATTACCTGGGCACACACACCAACACCATCGGCGACGAAAATTTTGCCCGTGAGGCTGTAAAAGAAGTAACCTGGCACGATAAAGTACCGCAGGGCAAAATGGATCTGGTCGTGGATCTCAATTTCCGTATGGACACCTCTGCGCTCTACTCAGATATTGTTTTGCCGGCTGCCACCTGGTACGAAAAAGCCGATCTAAATTCTACCGATATGCACAGTTTTATTCACCCTCTTTCTCAGGCTGTTGCCCCCTGCTGGGAATCCAAGAGCGATTGGCAGATTTTTAAAGAGATTGCTCGAAAAGTTTCGCAGCTGGCGGAAAAACACTTTCCTGAACCGGTAGCTGATATTGTAGCTAAACCTCTGGCACACGATACCGCTGCAGAGATTGCCCAACCGGAGATCAAAAACTGGATTGATGGCGAAATTGAAGCCATTCCCGGTAAAACCATGCCTGGCTTTCAGGTTGTTTTCAGAGATTACAAGAATCTGTTCAATCAATACATCTCCCTGGGGCTCAATGCCCGGGAAAAAGGCCTCGGCGCCCACGGTACGCATTATCATATTCAGGATTTTTACGACGAAATGCTCACCACACATCCGACGGTAAGCTGGAATCACAAAAAATTCCCTTCCCTGGATCAGGACGAGCATGTTTGCGATGTTATCCTGCATTTAGCTACTGTGACCAATGGCGAATTGGCTTTCCGCTCCTACAAGAATATGGAGAAAAAAGTCGGATTACCCTTGACCGATCTGGCGGAAAAATCAAGGGATGTGCGCGTAAGCTACGAAGACTTACAGGCCCGTCCGCACCGTTTTATTAACAGTCCCATGTGGTCCGGCCTGGTTACAGACGGACGCGCCTATTCCCCATTTACTTACAATGTAGAAAAAATGGTTCCCTGGCGTACGCTCACCGGCCGACAACAATTTTATCTGGATCATCCGGGCTATATTCAATTTGGAGAACACCTGCCCACTTACAAACCCAAACCAACGCCACAGCAATATGCCGATCTTACCTTTACCAGAGAAGAACAACGTTCCATGACTTTGAACTATTTAACGCCCCATGGCAAGTGGCATATTCATTCTACCTATGGTGACAACCATCGCATGACGACCCTTTCCAGAGGCGTGGAGCCTTTGTGGATCAACGATAAAGACGCTGCCGAATTAGGCATTGTTGACAACGACTGGGTGGAAGTTTACAACGATAATGGCGTTGTGGTTACGCGCGCCTGCGTAAGCGCACGCATTCCGCGCGGCATCTGTATTCAATACCATTCGCCGGAGCGTACCTTTTCCGTTCCTAAATCGCCACTGCGCGGTAATCGCCGGGCCGGTGGACATAACAGCTTAACGCGTACGCGTCTTAAACCCAATTTTTTAGTTGGGGGGTACGGTCAGTTTACCTACCATTTTAATTACTGGGGGCCTACCGGTTCCAATCGCGATACCCATGTACTGATTCGCAAATTACCGGAATTAAAGTGGTAACGGAAACAAAAAATTAATTGCAAAGGAAATACAAGATGGATGTCAGAGCTCAAATTTCCATGGTTTTTCATCTGGACAAATGCATTGGCTGCCACACCTGTAGCATTGCCTGTAAAAACATCTGGACGGACCGCAAGGGCACAGAATACATGTGGTGGAATAACGTAGAAACCAAACCCGGTACGGGCTACCCAACCAAATGGGAAGATCAGGAAAAATACAAGGGCGGATGGAAACTGCATAACGGTAAGTTGTCATTAAAATCCACAGGCAAAGGACGGATTATTTTTAATATTTTTCACAATCCGCACCTGCCCAGCCTGAACGACTACTATGAGCCATGGACTTACAAATACGATGAACTGTTTAATGCGCCGGAAGGCACGGATCAGCCGACCGCCAAACCGGTTTCCATGATAACCGGCAAGTACATCGATATTGAGGCCGGTCCCAATTGGGACGATGATCTGAGCGGTTCGCCAGTGTACGCTGAAAATGATCCCAACCTTTCGGCTTTAACCGCCGAGCAAAAACAGCAGTTGTTTGCCATTCAACGCCTGGTATTCTTTTACTTTCCGAGAATTTGCAACCATTGTTTGAATCCGGCCTGCGTGGCCTCCTGCCCTTCGGGCGCTTTGTACAAACGGGGTGAAGATGGCATTGTGCTCATAGATCAGGAGCGGTGTCGGGGCTGGCGATCTTGCGTTGCCGCCTGCCCTTACAAAAAGAGCTATTACAACTGGTTCACAGGCAAATCAGAAAAATGTATTTTGTGTTTTCCGCGCATTGAATCGGGGCAGGCTCCGGCCTGTTTTCATTCCTGTGTAGGACGCATCCGTTATTTAGGAGTGCTTTTGTACGATGCCGACAAAATCGATGAAGTGGCCAGGTCATCTGATGAGGAGTTGGTCGAAGCGCAACGCAGCATGATCTTAGACCCTTTCGATGACCAGGTTGTCGAGGCAGCCCGTAAAAACGGCATCCATGACCAGGTTATTCAGGCGGCGCAACAGTCCCCGGTTTACAAATTTGTAAAAATCTGGAAGATCGCTTTACCGCCTCATATTGAATACCGCACTTTGCCCATGTTGTTTTACGTACCGCCTTTGTTGCCGGTCATGTCCAGTTTTGACGGCAACACCGTTAAGAGCCTGTCCGAAGGTCTGTTCCCCGATTTCGACATGGCGCGGGCCCCTATCGAATTTTTTGGCAAAATGTTTGCCGCCGGTAATAATGCAAAAATTCGTTACGTGCTCAAAAAACAAATGGCGGTACGTACTTACCGACGAGCTTTGACGGTTGGGGATGTGGAAATGGAAGTAGCCGAAAAAATGCTTACAGAGGCCGATTGTTCTATCGAAGAAGCAGAAGCGATTTACAAACTAACTTCCCTGTGTACATTTAAAGACCGCTTTGTAATCCCCCCGGCCCACAGAGAAGAAGCCATCGAAATGCTGAAAGATCCGCTGGAATACAAACAATCGGTTGGCTTTGGCTTTCGTGAAGAACCAAAACGGGGTTTATGATCATGAAACAGTTTGTGAAAATCACACAGCAGATGGCGTCATTGTTTTCTTACCCGGATGCCCAATATAAAGAACGCGTGTTTACTATGAGCGAGCTGCTTCCCGATCGGGAAAAAACCCTTTTCCAGCCTTTTGTACAATTCTGTAAAAAAACAGCGTTACCGACCATTGAAGAATTGTTCACTCGCACTTTTGACATGAATCCTGCCACCTGCCTTGAAATCGGCTGGCACCTGTTCGGAGAAGATTACAAACGTGGAGAATTTCTGGTTCACATGCGGCAAACTCTTGCCGAATTTCAAATCCAAGAATCTGTGGAGCTGCCGGATCATCTAAGCCATTGTTTGCGATTACTTTTGGCGCTGGATGACGAAGAAGCGCGCATCTACACACAAAAATTTCTATTGAAACCACTGGAAATGATTCGACAAAATCTGGAAAAAACCAATCCCTTTTACCATGCAGTACGCGTTTTATTGCTGAGCTTATGCGGTCATTTTAACGTTCCGCCACCAGTTCTTGAACAAAAGACTCAACCGGCGATGTTCAAAGAAAATTAGTTTGTAAAAAAACAGGACAGGGATCATGACAACAAACACAACCATTCTGGACTATTTCAATCTTTTCTGGTTTGCCATTCTTCCTTACATCGCAATTTTTACCTTTTTTCTGATTACGATTCAACGCTACACCAGACGGGGGTTCACCTATTCCAGCCTGTCTTCTCAATTTCTTGAAAATAAAATTCATTTTTGGGGACTTGTGCCTTTCCATTATGGGATTCTGACCATATTGGCAGGGCATCTCATCGGTTTTCTCATTCCGAAACAGGTGTTGTTGTGGAACCAGAATCCGTTGCGCCTCTATTTTCTGGAGGTAACTGCGTTCATCGGAGGTATTTTTACACTAATCGGTTTATTGAACATCATCTTTCGGCGCATGGTCGATAGCCGGGTTAAAGTGGTCACATCGATGGTAGATTGGATTGTACTGGCTTTTTTAATCTTTCAGATCGTAACCGGCATTCTTAACGCTATTTTCAATAGCTGGGGATCGCACTGGTTTGCTGCTTCCATGGCCCCTTATCTCTGGTCAATTCTGGAATTCAATCCACAAATCAACTACGTAACGCCCTATCCGCTTCTGGTAAAACTTCACATCATCAGCGCCTATTTAATCGTGTTGTTGTTTCCTTTTACGCGCTTAGTGCATCTGCTGGTTGTTCCCAACCCTTACCTGTGGCGCAAACCGCAATTGGTGCGCTGGTATTGGAATCGAAAAAAGATTCGTAGTGCAGGCAGGTCTTAAAAACGACAGAAAACCCAATAAAAGAGATTCATCAGGAGGAATGTATGAATAACAAAGTTGGTCAGTTAACCATTGCCACATTGGGATTTTTCTGGTGCTTTCTGATGTGGTTTTCGACTGCGGCCTTCAGCCCGAGTATTGCAGAAAAGTTTAATCTCACTACTCAGCAATTAGGCATCCTGGCCAGTTCCGCCATCTGGATGGCCCCTATCGGGCGCATCATTGCCGGATGGGCATCCGACCGTTTTGGAGCGCCTAAAACTTTCACTGTCATTCTGTTTGTAACCGGAATTGTCAGCATTCATTCATCATTTGTAGAGAACTACACTTTGCTTTTTATTGAACGCGTTATTGTGGCTGCCGCAGGCGTTTCCTTTGTGGTGGGCATTCAGCATGTTGCCCAATGGTTCGAAGAATATGAAATGGGCACTGCCGAGGGCCTTTACGCTGGTACAGGTAATGTGGGTGCCGGCGTGGGCGCCTTAATGTTACCGCGCATTTACGGCACCAATTATTCGGACGCCTTTTTACATCTTGGGATTGTGGCCATCCTTATTGCCCTGCTGTATTTATGGAAAGGCATTCCTGCCAAAACCGCCGAACGGGCTGCCACGGCGCGGAGATCAGCCACTTTGCGCGATACGATTTTTGTCTGGACACGCTGGACGGCGATTGCCCTGATGTTGGCCTATGCCATGTCTTTTGGATTGGAAATCGCCATGAATGCCTGGTTACCTGGTTACTACGCGGAAGGATTTAAGGAAGCCATCCGGCAATTGGGCTTTAGCGGCGCCGAACAAATTCAGATTGCAGCCGGAACCTTTGCTGCTGTGCAATCTTTTAACGCTTCTCTATTCCGTCCTTTTGCCGGCTACATGTCCGATCTGTGGCAGCGCAAGGGCTGGACTCCTTTTCCGCTAATTGCCAAAAATCTGTCATACGCCCCACGGATTCACTGGCTTTTAATGGCTTTAATTTTAATTACCATCATGATGATTTTACTGACTCTGGCCGGTCTGTTGGGGCTGCTGCACATGTCCGTTATTGTGCTGGCCTTTTTTGGTATTTGCGTCAGTTTTGGAACCGGCGGCACTTTCGCCATTGTGCCCCTTATTTTTAAAGACCGCCCCGGCATAGCCACCGGTTTTATCGGCGGTCTTTCCACCGCAGGGGGCATCGTTTATCCTCTCATTTTTGGCTTTGCCAAAAATATTCACATGGGATACGCTTATGTGGCCATATTCATTTTTATTCCTTTCATCTTGTTTTATATATGGTCCATGCGCTACGAAATTCATCCCGAAGAACATGGGCTGGGTAGTAAATCATATTGGTTAGGAGAAGAGGCTTATGAAGCAGGAAAATAAATCAACCAAAAAACAACAGCAAGAACATCAACACGAACCCTGGTACAAGTGGGGTGTTCTGATTCTTTACTCGGAAATGATCATTGCAATTCTGGTCACTCTGTACTCGCTGTACATGGCCTTTACCGGAACCGGTGGTTTTCCGGGCAAACACTAAACGAAGATAGTAGATTGGTCCGAATTAAAAGAGAAACGTAAAAAATGATTAAACAAAACGCGCTATTTATCCTGATCATTCTGGTAATACTGGCCAGTGTGGTTTATCTGCAGAATATTCGTATGAATCCGCCCGGGATTCATACAGGATACAAACCCGAACAACCGCTTGCTTTTTCGCACCGTTTGCACAGTGGAGACCTGCAGATTGATTGTCTTTACTGTCACTCTGGCGCCGAACGGAGCCGTCATGCAGGCATTCCATCCGCCAACATCTGCATGAATTGCCATCGCTTTGTCACAGCAGCCTGGGATAAAATACGCATCGAAGATCAGCAAGCGCAGGAAGCGCACCGCGACCCTAAGCCCATTGTTTCGCCCGAGATCCAAAAACTGTACCGGGCGGTTTCCTTCAATGCCACACAGATGAAATTTTCCAGAAGGCCTTATTCCGGAAAGCCCCTGGAATGGATTCGTGTGTACAATCTGCCCGATTTTGTTTACTTCGATCATCGACGCCATGTGAATGCCGGCGTGAAATGCCAGCGCTGTCATGGAGCGGTGGAGACCATGGAGAAAATCGAACAAATTCCGGATTTAACTATGGGCTGGTGCGTTAATTGTCACAGAGACGTCAACAAAGGTAAACTTCCGGAATTAAAAGGGCGCTACGCTTCGATAAGTTGTACGGTGTGTCATTATTAATTTGGATTAACAAAAATTAATTGGATGAAAGGCATGTCAGAAAAGAAAATGAAAAAGTACTGGAAAGGTCTGGAAGAGTTAGAAGAGACAGATGCATTTCTGCAATCGCTGGAAAAGGAATTTCCTGAGCCCCTGCCTCTGGAGGCATTGATGGACCATGCCGGGAAGTCCAGAATGCAGGTTTCCCGCCGTTCTTTTTTAAGAGCCAGCGGTTTTACAGTGGCAGCGGCCGTTTTAAGCGCCTGCAGTCGTGGAAAGGTGGAAAAAGCCATTCCGCTGCTTAACCGGGCTGAAGAGGTTGTGCCAGGTAAATCCTTCTGGTATGCCACCACCTGTCATGGTTGTAATGCAGGTTGCGGCCTTCTGGTTAAAAATCGCGACGGTCGTCCCATTAAAATCGAGGGCAATCCGCAACATCCTCTGTCCAGAGGAGGTGTCTGCGCCATAGGTCAGGCCACTGTTCTGGAGTTGTATGATTCTAAACGTCCCACAAAACCACTACTTCACGGTAAATCCAGCGATCTGGTTGCTATTGACCGCTTTGTTTCCAGAACGTTACAAACCATCAACGACGGCGTTTACTTTTTAACCGGCACACAAAATAGTCCCACAACACGCCATTTGATCCGGCAATTTTTGAAACGCTTTAAAAACAGTCGGCACATTCAGTTCGACGCGCTTTCCTGGTCTTCCATACTGGATGCGCATCGGCAAACGCACGGCCTGCGCGTGTTGCCGCAGTACCGCTTTAATGACGCCGATCTGATCGTCAGTTTTGATGCCGATTTTCTGGGCACCTGGATTTCGCCAGTCAGTTTTACCAGAGATTATGTACAAACGCGTGAACCTAAAGGCAACCCGCCACACATGTCTTATCATGTCCAATTTGAAGGACGACTTTCCCTGACCGGCTCCAGAGCCGATACCCGTTACAAGACGACGCCGGAAGAGATTAAAAGTCTGATTGCCTATTTTGCACAAAAGTTAGCAGAAAAAGCCGGGATATCTTTTCCTGATTCACACTCAGCAAACGACGCTTTCTCTGTTGATCGCAAAGAGATTGACGCCCTTATTGATCGGTTGTGGGCAGCGAGAGGCAAATCACTGGTCGTTTGCGGTTTGAACGATCTGTCAGCGCAAATTCTGATTAATGCCATCAATCATTTGTTAAATAATTACGAAAAAACACTCAGCCTTAAATGGCCATCGAATCAATCGCTAAGCAACGATGCGGATATGCGGCATTTGCTCGATGAATTGAAAGCAGGACGCGTTAAGGCTTTGTTCATCGCCGGGGTCAATCCGCTCTACAGCCTGCCCGATAGCGACGAAATACTTCAGGCCTTTAAGAATGTTCCTTTAACGGTTACCTTCTCTGAATATGTGGATGAGACCGCTGCACAAAGCGCCGTTTTTTGTCCGGTGCCTCACGCTCTGGAGACGTGGGCCGATAACGAACCTGTAAATGGGGTTCTGAGCCTGACACAACCGCTGATTAATCGCCTGGCCGAACGACGATCGCTAAACGAATATCTGGCGGCCTGGATGGGCGAGGCGGCCTCAGACTATGAGCTCATCAAACAATTCTGGCAGAAAAACCTCTTCACTTTGCAAAACAAATACCAGGATTTCCAGACTTTCTGGGATGAATCTGTGCAAAAGGGATTTGCCCTTGTGGAGCGTCCGAATCAAGAAGCAGCTAAATTCAACTGGTCATCCATCGGTCGTTTGCCTGGCCAGCAGGAAGAGAATACAGACCAGACGATTGGGCTGGTCCTTTACCCAAAAATTAGTATGCTGGATGGGCGCCACGCCCGTAATCCCTGGCTGCAAGAACTGCCCGATCCCATAAGCAAAGCGGTGTGGGATAACTATGTGTGTTTGGCCCCGGCCACAGCCCGAGACATGAATTTAGAACAGGGCGATGTAGTGGAAATCAGCGATGGCCATCGATCGTTGGAACTGCCTGTACTTCTGCAGCCCGGCCAGCACGAAAAGCTCGTAGCCATTGCCGTGGGATATGGTTGCCGTGGCACAGAACGCTTTAGTGAAATCGGTCCGGATTGGATTCTAAAACGCCCCACCGTGAAAGAAGGACAGCCGGTGGGACGCAATGCATTTCCACTGGCAGGCTGGCAAAATGGGTATTTGACAATGCACAACAAAGTTCAACTTCGCCCTTCAGGAAAAAAATCTTTGATTGCCCAAACGCAAACCTACCATAATATCTGCGTTCCAGAAGCATTGGGCGGCGAAAGACGCGATCTGGTGCGTGAGACCACGCTCAACGAATACCGCAAAGATCCGGCCTCGGGCAACAAATACGAACACCGCATTTTGCAACTCTGGCCAGAAGATCATGTTTACACCGGTCACCACTGGGCTATGGTAATCGATTTAAATAAATGCACCGGCTGCTCCTCCTGCGTCATCAGCTGCCAGACAGAAAATAACGTCCCGGTGGTGGGCAAAGATGAAGTGTACCGGCGACGGGAAATGCACTGGATTCGTATCGATCGTTACTATTCCGGCGATGAGTCCGACCCTGAGGTTTTGTTCCAGCCGGTGATGTGCCAGCACTGCGATCATGCTCCGTGCGAGGGCGTGTGTCCGGTACTGGCTACTCTGCACAACGACGAAGGCATAAATCAACAAATTTACAACCGCTGTGTGGGCACACGTTACTGCGCCAATAATTGCCCCTACAAAGTGCGCCGTTTCAACTGGTTCAACTACTGGAAGAAAGACCGGCAGGAAAACCTGGTGCTGAATCCAGATATTACTGTTCGCAGCCGGGGGGTAATGGAAAAATGTTCGCTCTGCGTGCAACGCATTCAGGAAGCTAAAGCCGAGGCTCAAAGGCAGGGCAAAACGGTACAGGACGGAGAGATTAAATTGGCCTGTGAACAATCGTGCCCGGCGGAGGCCATTGTTTTTGGCGATATGAACGATCCGCAGAGTCGTGTTTCCAGACTGATTCATCATCCACGCCATTACAATATGTTAGAGGAGATGAACTTTTTACCTACGGTTGGTTACTTGACCCTGGTGCGCAATAAACAAAATAAAAACAGTTAAAACGGAGAATGTAAAAGTTATGTCGATGACCTATTCCATTTTGAGAAAACCGATCATCGCAGGCGATAAAAAATTAGAGGATGTGACCAATGACGTGATCCGTCCGCTGGAGACCAAACCTACGCTTTTGTGGTGGGCGGCCTTTTTAACCTCTTTTAGCGTTTTATTAATTGGCGTTATTGCCGTGACCTACCAGATTAAAGTAGGTATTGGAACCTGGGGGTTAAACAAAACGATCGGCTGGGCCTTTGATATCACCAATTTCGTGTTCTGGATCGGAATTGGCCACGCTGGCACGTTAATTTCCGCCATCCTCTTCCTCTTTCAACAACGCTGGAGAACATCGATTAATCGCTCGGCCGAAGCCATGACCCTGATTGCCGTGATGTGCGCAGGTATCTTTCCCATCATTCACATGGGACGCCCCTGGCTATTTTTCTGGATTATTCCCTATCCCAATTTGCGCGGGCCATTGTGGGTGAATTTCCGTTCCCCATTGCTATGGGACTTCTTCGCCATTAGCACCTACTTTACCATCTCTCTGGTATTCTGGTATCTGGGCTTAATTCCAGATATGGCTACCTTACGTGATCGAACCAGGTCTAAAATCAAGAAAAAAATTTACGGCTTCATGAGTTTTGGCTGGAGCGGTTCAGCCCGCATATGGCGCCACTACGAAACGACCTATTTATTACTGGCCGCCCTGGCCACGCCGCTGGTTTTGTCGGTTCACTCCATTGTCAGTATGGATTTCGCCACGTCTGTGATTCCTGGCTGGCATTCTACCATTTTTCCACCCTACTTTGTGGCAGGCGCTATCTTTTCCGGTTTTGCCATGGTTCTGACCTTGATGATCATTGCCCGAAAAGTATTGCATTACGAAGATTACATTACACTCGATCATATTGAAAAGATGTGTAAGGTTGTAATCCTGACCAGCGGGATTGTCGGTCTCTCTTATGGAATCGAAGTGTTTATGGCCTGGTATTCTGGCAACCACTTCGAGCGTTTTACCTTCCTTAATCGCGCCTTGGGCCCTTACGCCTGGGCATACTGGACCATGATCGCCTGTAATGTTCTTTTTCCGCAGCTCCTCTGGTTCAAAAAACTGCGACGCAAGGTTGTTGTGGTCTTTATTCTTTCCATTATCATCAATATTGGCATGTGGTTCGAACGCTTTGTCATCATCGTCACCTCTTTGCACCGCGACTTTCTTCCTTCGAGCTGGGCCATGTACAAACCAACTATTATTGAAATTGCCACTCTGGCCGGAAGTTTTGGCCTCTTTTTTACGGTGTTCTTGCTGTTTGTTCGTTTCATTCCTTTTATTGCCATCGGCGAGGTGAAAGGGGTACTCCATTATGGTAAAAACAGGAAAAAACCGATAACGATTGGGCAGAGCGTTGTAAAGATAGATGCATCCATGCAGCAGGTAAACCAATAAACCAAAACGGGACAATAAATGGAAAAACAATATTTAATAGCCGTTTTTAAAGAGGAATACGATTTGCTAACGGCCGTGCGTCAGGCGCGGCAAAATCAATATTCCATTTACGATGTTTTCACGCCTTATGCTGTACATGGACTCGAGGAGGCCATGGGATTAAAAGCCAGTCGCTTAACTTATGTCTGTTTTGCTTTTGCGCTGACGGGTGTCCTGTTCGCCATCTTCAGCCAATTCTGGATTGGCTCGATTAACTGGCCGTTGAATGTTGGCGGAAAGCCCTTTAATTCGCTACCGGCTTATTTACCGGTTACCTTTGAATTACTGGTCCTTTTTGGCGGGCTTGGCGTTTTTCTTACCTTTTTTTTCTGGGCCCGATTATGGCCTGGTAAAAAAGCAAAGTTGATTTTTCCCGGGATTACCGATCGTTATTTTGTTCTTGGAGTGGAAATTCAAGACGCTTCATTTGATTTTGAGAAATTTCAGTCCATTTGTAAAGAAAATAATGTGGTTGAACTAAAACAGGTGTCAGAGGACGCATTATGAATAAACTTTTGATCATCCTGTTCATTGTAGCGCTTTGCCTGTTAGGGAGCGTTTTTCTTGCGAAACAAGATACGAATCAAAGAAATTTTGAATATGCACCGCAAATGGTTTATTCGGTGGCCTATCTTTCGCAATCGCCCAATCCCTTTTTGCCCGATAGCCAGACGCAACAGAATCCTGTAACGGGAACCATTGCCTATGGCGTGGAAAAGCCCTTGCATTTTAAGGGCACCCATCAGGAACAGGAGTTGCAGGCAGCCGCTTCAATTCTGAATCCCTTTGCTTCCTCTAAAGGCAAAGATGTACAACGCGGAAAAAAAATGTACCGGGTTTTCTGTCAGGTTTGCCATGGCGCCGATGGGCAGGGAAACGGGCCGGTGGCACAGCGCGGCTTCCCGCCGCCTCCATCCCTGTTAAGCGCTCGCGTTAAAAATTTTAGCGATGGTCAGATTTATTACATCATCAGCTATGGCTACAAAAATATGCCATCGTATCACTCGCAAATTACCAGTAAAGATCGCTGGCAAATCATTGAATATGTTAGAATATTACAAGAGAGTAAACCATGATGTTCGAAATACCACAGTTTAAGGTTTCCGGCACCACGCGTAACTTGTTGATCTTCTTTTCCATAATGGGGCTGCTCATATTCATCGCTGGCTTATTTTGGGCTCCAGACAGAATCTGGTCCAATTTTTTGATCGCCGAATTTTATGTGCTCAGCATGGCCCTCGGCGCCGCCTTTTACGCGGCCATTCATTACGTTTCCAATGCCGGATGGGATACGGCCTTCAAGCGTATCCCGGAACTGATCGCATCCGCATTACCTTTAAGCGCTGTGGGTGCCGTTATTTTAATCTTTGGAATGCATAGTTTATATGAATGGAGCCACAAAAGCGTGGTAGCGCAGGATGAAATTTTATTAATGAAGAGCGGCTGGTTAAACGAGCCTTTCTTTATTATCCGCCTGTGCATCTACTTCGCCATCTGGATTGGATTGAGTCAGATGATCATAAAGAATTCACTGCGTCAGGACCGTGACGCTAATTTGAAATTTACACAGCTTAATGTACGTCATTCAACTCTATTTATTGTGTTTGGCGGCATCAGTTTTTGCCTGGCCAGCATCGATCTATTAATGTCGCTACAACCCCACTGGTATTCTACCGTTTTTCCTTTACTGGTGATTTCTGGAATGTTTCTAAACGGACTGGCCATCATCGTGGTCATCATGGTCATTTTACGCAAAGCTGGCTTTTCGCACATTTTTACGACCCATCACCTGGCCGTTTTAGGCAGCTATTTAATGGCCTTTTCAGTTTTTTGGGTATATTTATGGGTTTCTCAACATTAGCTAATATGGTACTCCAATATCCCCGAAGAGACCTCTTATTACATATTTCGGCATTTTGGAGGGTGGGGGTCCCTATCCTTTTTAAATGTCCTGCTAAACTGGTTGATTCCATTTCTGGTGTTGCTGCCCCGTGCCAGCAAACGTAATGACAAAATAATGCTGCAAATGGCCATCGTTATTCTGGTCGGCCGATGGCTTGATTTGTACATTATGGTCATGCCCGTCACTCTGGGTTCACAACCTACACTGTCCATCTGGGAAATAGGTCCGATTGTGGGATTCATTTCGCTCTTCTTTCTGTTTGTCCTGTACCGTCTGAGTAAAGTGCCGTTGTTACCGGTTAATGATCCTTACATTGTAGAAAGTTTACCTGAGCTCTCAGAGCGTTAACTTTCGTCCAGGGGCCTGGAAATTCAACCAGTCGGTAGCGCAGGCTTCAGGCCTGCAATCACACCAACAGTCATTCCGGCCGAGCGGCAGCGAGAGCAGGAATCCACTGCATTATGAAAGGGATTCCTGCTTACGCAGGAATGACTGGCCGGAAGCCCCTGCACTATGAAAGGGATTCCTGCTTACGCGGGAATGACCGCACCGTCTGTCATTCTGAACGGAGCGCCAGCGGAGTGAAGAATCCTTCCCATTGCTTGCAGGGGATTCTTCTCCCGCCTGGGCGGGATCAGAATGACAGGCACAACCTACCACCAACCTGTTTGTAAGGGCGAAGGATTTCCGACACCGTTTTTTCCATTTGCTAAATTCCCGGTTGTACAACCTGATTTTTCGACCGACTGTCAAACCTTCAGGGAAATCCTTCGCCCCTACTTGCTCTTGCAGGGGATTCTTCGCTGCGCTCAGAATGACAGGCTGGTGTGATGCCTTGTTGCCTGTCATTCCAGCCGAACGCAGTGAGACGTGCTCAACGCACGGCCTATTTTTTAATGCGCGCGGACAGTTTCTCCTTCAGGTAGCGAAAACCATTCTGCACATAGTAGCGGCGCAAATC
>NZ_JBSMDE010000188.1:0-6626 GCF_056497305.1 Caldithrix sp.
ACGCGATCCAGATATTTATGAACCGGAGTAACAATGTGTGCCTGGGCCGAAATCATCAGTTTCTGCGGCGTTACTTCAATGCCCTTGCTCCTTAAGTAGAGGATCTCCTCCTTGAAGGTAATCGGGTCAACCACACAGCCATTGCCAATCACGTTCATGGCTCGTCCGGAAACAATACCGCCCGGGATGAGATGCAGCACAAATTTTTGATCGCCAACAATAACCGTGTGTCCGGCATTGGCCCCACCCTGAAAGCGCACCACCAGATCGGCACGGCTGGCCAGCAGGTCGACGATTTTCCCTTTGCCTTCATCGCCCCACTGGGCGCCCAGTACAATGTAATTTGCCATCAATTACCCCAATCTATTGCTGTGTAGTCATTTTCGCTGCCTGGCAGGTAAATATCATGAGCCTTACCTTCGCGAATGGACAACGCCGAAACCACTTCCAGCTCAGCTTTTTCATGTAATTCACGGATATTGGCCGCTCCTACCGAAGACATGGCGGCCTTGATTTTGGCCAGCGTTTCGGGCAGGTTGTCCCGCAATTTACCAGCGTACTGCACAAATCCTTCCACTCCTTCCACAAAAATTAACTGGTGGTAACGCGCTTCTTTCCATTCCCGTGCGCGGGCCGACCCTTCGCCCCAGTAAGGTTTCATAACGCGATTGTGAATGGTTACTTTTTCTGTAGGCGATTCATCCATGCGGGCAAAATAACGGCCCATCATCACATAATCGGCTCCCAGGGCCAGGGCCACGACAATGTCTTTGGAATTAACGATACCGCCATCAGCCACAATGGGAATGTACTTGCCCGTTTTTTGAAAATAGCGATCACGCGCTTCTGCTACTTTAATGATGGCCGTGGCCAGCCCCCGCCCGGTTCCTTTCTGTTCCTGAGTAATGCAGATCGAACCGCTGCCCATGCCAACCTTTACAGCCCGTGCGCCATGTTCCACCAAAAAATCAAAACCTTCTTCGGTGATGATATTCCCGCCCATCACGGGAATGTGCGGGTAGTGTTTGCGCACCCACTCCAAAGTTCTTTGCTGAAAGACCGAATGGCCGTCTGAAGAGTCGATAGCCAGAAAATCCACGCCAGCTTCCACCAGAGCAGGAACGCGTTCCATGTAATCGTGTGTGTTAATGGCCGCGCTGGCAAAATAGCGTTTGTGTTCATCCAGAATTTCATCCGGATTGTCCAGGTGATTGCGAATATCCTTGCGAAATACCAGGAACAAGAGGCGATCCTGTTCATCGACAATAGGCAAAACCGACTGGTGCGTTTCACGCAAAAGCGTGTTGGCCTGCTTGATGTTGTCAATGTTCACTCCAACGGTCAGCTCTTTTCGGGGAATCATACGTTCTTTCACGGTCAAATCGCCATGCGGCTTGAGGTCGTAATCGTTTTTAGTGATAATGCCCAGGAGATGTTTTTCTTCGTCCACCACAGGAAAGGTGTTGTAGCCCCGCTGTCTCGTCAGGTCGTACAGATCACGGATCAGCATATCCGGAGAAACGGTTTCGGGTGGCACGAATCCGGCTTTGTAACGTTTGATTTTACGGATCATTTCAGCCTGGCTCTCAATGGGCTGTGAACAATAAATGAATGCTGTGCCGCCTAATTTAGCCAGCTCAATGGCCATTCTTACGCCAGAAACGGACTGCATAGCCGCAGCCACGACGGGTACATTCAAATAGTATTTTGAATCTTCTTCTTCCCAGAAAACCATGGGCGTGCGTAAGGAAATATTGTGAATGAGCGTCTTTTCGGTGGTAAGGCCAGGTAGTAAACGGAATTCCATCAGGGTACGCGATGGTTCAAAATAAATTTTTTTTGGCATTGTACTCCCTGTTTTGATTACTATTGGTTGCCCGAATTATACAAAAATTAATGGTAATTTTAAAATAAAAATTAGCGCCATAAGTCCAAAAAGAGACATCGTACTTCAGGATTCTTAAGAAGCATCTTAGTAAGCTGTAACATTTTGTTATTTATGACCGATTGAGTCTAATATTTTTTCTAAAAAGATCCACTTCTCTAAAGAAAGGCCCGCGGCTGTCTGTTCAGCGAAAGGTTGAGATTAAAAATCGGGGATCAGGCACCAAACCGTCCGATTACATGAACTCTGACTTTTTGTTTAGGCCCCTTGCAGCTCTGGCTGGTGCCTGGCAATTTTGCCGGTGATTAAATAGATGACGTCTTCCGCAATATTGGTCGCCAGATCAGCAATTCTTTCCAGATAGCGGGAGAGAGAGAGGTAGTTGAGATAGTTTTTAGTCTTATCGGGATTCTGGGTAATAAGTTTGATCAGCTGATTAAAATTATTACGGTGCAATACATCGACCTGATCATCCATTAGGCAAACATTTTTTGAGGTATTTTCGTCCATATTAATCAGAGCATCCAGGCTCATTTTGAGCATATTACGTGTAATATCGGCCATGTGTTGTAGGTCGAAAGGTTGGGGGAGGTCGACGTCATGAGTGAAATCAAGGGCTCGCTGAGCGATGTTGGAAGCCAGATCTCCCACACGTTCCAGATCGTTATTGATTTTGAGAATGGCCACGATGTAACGCAAATCAATGGCCACAGGTTGGTGCAGCGCTAAAATCTTCAGACAATCTTCTTCAATTTCTACTTCCATTAAATCGATTTCATGATCGCGATTCACGACCTGTTCGGCCAGCGTCCGGTCTCCTGCCTGCACCGATTTAATGGCATCAAAGACCATCTCTTCCACTAAAGAACTTAAAGTCAATAATTTTTTCTTTACCTTCTCAATATCACGAAATAAATGGACACTCATTGGCCTGGCCTCAATTTTGTTGTACAAACGAAATTTAACAAGTTTTAGGGTGGATTCCTAACAAAAGTTGTCTGAATAGGAGCGATCTATTAGGCACAGGCTCCCGATACAGGAAAAGCTAATACTGATAATCATATTCTTCTGAACCATGATTACCGGGATTTAAGGATTGCCTTGATTTTTACTGCCCAATGGAACGTAATTCTCATTTTTAACCGCAGATTCTCGATATAAAAAAACCTAAATCATGGTAATCAAGCAAATCATGGTTCAGAATCAATACCTCCCCAATTTTAAAATTTTTTAGAGTTTTTTATTGAAATCCCTTATATTTGGCACTTAATTTACTTCAATAAAAATCAAGGAGGCTTTGTGGCTGACAAAAACGCAAACAAAGTAATGGATAAACTGGTGTCGCTGGCTAAACGCCGGGGATTCATTTTTCAAAGCAGCGAAATTTACGGAGGCATAAATTCCTGCTACGATTACGGCCCGTTGGGCGTTGAAATGAAAAAAAATATTAAAGAACTGTGGTGGAAATCTATGGTATACGAACGGGACGATATTGAAGGCCTGGATGCCAGCATCCTGATGCACCCAAAAGTGTGGGAAGCATCTGGTCATGTAGCTGGTTTCTCCGATCCTCTGGTGGACTGTAAAGTCTGTAAATCGCGCTTTCGTGCCGATCAGATCGATCTGGAAAAGCCTTGCCCGGTTTGCGGCAATCGCGACTCATTCACCGAAATTCGTCAATTCAATCTGATGTTTAAAACCTTTATGGGGCCCGTGGAAGACTCTGCCCACGTAGTCTTTTTGCGTCCGGAAACCGCTCAAGGGATCTACGTTAATTTTCACAACGTGCGCGAAGCAGCCAGAAGAAAACTGCCCTTTGGCATCGCCCAAATCGGCAAAGCCTTCCGCAATGAGATCACGCCGGGCAATTTCATCTTCCGAACCCGGGAATTTGAACAAATGGAAATGCAATATTTCGTCAAGCCCGGCGAAGACGAAAAATGGTTTGAGTACTGGAAAGAGCAACGCATGAAATGGTACCGCCGCCTGGGACTGCGAGAAGAAAAATTGCGCTTCCACCAGCATGCGCCAGATGAACTGGCCCACTACGCCAAAGCCGCTTTTGATATCGAATACGAATTCCCATTTGGCTGGAACGAAATCGAAGGCATTCACAATCGTACAGACTTCGATCTGAGCCGTCATCAGGAGTTTTCCGGCAGGGACCTTCGTTATTTTGACGACCAAACCAAAGAGCGCTTTATTCCTTACATCATTGAAACCTCGGTCGGTTGCGATCGCACCTTACTGACCTGCCTGGTCGATGCTTACACTGAAGAAGAAGAACGGGTCATTTTGAAACTGGCACCATCTATCGCGCCCATTAAAGCGGCCGTTTTACCGCTGGTTAAACGGGATGGGATGCCTGAAATTGCCAGGAATATCGTGAATCAGATTCGGGGAGATTACCGGATTTTCTACGACGAGGCCGGCTCTATCGGCCGACGCTACCGACGGATGGATGAAGCAGGCACCCCCTTCTGTATTACTGTTGATTCACAAACACTGGATGACCAGACGGTCACCGTACGCGAGCGTGATTCCATGCAGCAGGAACGCGTCCACATGGACGAAATTAAAACCTACCTGGATGAAAAATTAAAAGCCTGAAGCCGGAGATTTATCCGGCTTTTTATTTCTAAAGTTTTCCTTCCTAATCGTCGATTTATTATTTATTGCCAGAAATTTGAATGGCAATTTTCTCGGGTTCGTATTGAATCACTTATTAGTTTAATCAGATGCCATGTGAGGAGTTGAATTTGGTGCCCTCTAAGACTCAAATGAACATTCTACTGGTTGACGATGAATTGATGGTGCTCGAATTAGCTTCAGAAATTCTTTCCTATTTAGGCCACAATGTTCACCTTGCCAATTCCGGTTCAGATGGTTTTCGCATATTTTTAGAGAAAAAAGATGAGCTCGATTTAATCATCGTCGATTTGCTTATGCCGGATATGAATGGCAAAGAATTTTATGAAAAAATCCGTTCTGTGGATAGAAACATTCCCATCATCATTTCATCAGGTATTTCTGAAGCGAAAGAAAAGAAGGCCTTAAAAAAGTTGGAAATTTTTGACGTCCTGGAAAAACCGTACACCGTTCCCCAGCTCGAAGAGATGATTAACAGGGTAAGAAAACTGGTGAAGTGAGCTTACTTCACCAGTTTTGGTATTAATTATTTGTAAAAATCCTGAATCGTATCCAGCACATAATTTTTCTGCGCATCGGTCAACTCCGGATAAATGGGAATGGCCAGGGTTTCTTCAGCCGCTTTTTCAGCCACCGGAAAAGCGCCTTTTTTGTACCCCAGATATGCAAAGCACTCCTGATTATTAAAAGTTACCGGATAGTAAATTTCACAACCAATTTGATGGTCTTTCAAATACTTTAACAATTCATCTCTTTTTTGTACACGTAAAATGTATTGATTAAAGATGTGCCGATAGCCTGCTTTTTTAACCGGAGGGGTTACCCACTTTGCCAATCCGCGTTCTTCGATCCCCTGGTTGTAAAAATCGGCATTTTTCTGACGTCCGGCTGTCCAATCGTCAAGATGTTTTAATTTTACATTGAGTACCGCCGCTTGCAGGGCATCCAGACGGAAATTGCCGCCAATCATTTTGTGGTAATATTTAGGGTGCGCTCCGTGATTGCGTAAATATTTTAACTTTTCGTAAAGCCTTTCATCATTGGTAGTGACCAACCCGCCATCGCCAAAGCCGCCCAAATTCTTGCTAGGGAAAAAGGAAAAACAACCAATATGGCCAATCGAGCCGGCCCGTCTTCCGTCGTGATATTCACTGCCAATAGCCTGAGCCGCATCTTCGATCACGTAAAGATTATGTTTACTGGCAATTTCCATGATCGGATCCATGTCCGCCATCTGGCCATAAAGGTGGACGGGAATAATAGCTTTAGTTTTTTCAGTAATTCTCTCTTCAATTTTTTGAGGATCGATGTTAAAAGTTTGCGGATCAATGTCCACAAAAACCGGTGTAGCGTGTAAACGGGCAATGGAACCAGCCGTGGCAAAAAAGGAATAGGTTGTGGTAATTACTTCATCGCCTGGCTGAATATCCAGAGCCATCAAAGCGATTAACAGAGCGTCCGTTCCAGAGGAGACACCGAGCGCGTACTTCGCCTGACAATAATCGGCCACTGCCTGCTCAAACTCGGCCACTTTAGGCCCTAAAATGAAGTATTGTGATTCGATCACTTCCTGCACTACCGGATCAATTTCGTGCTTGATGGTCTGGTACTGTGCTTTTAAATCTAATAATGGTACCTGCATAGGCCTTCCTTTTCTGTTTACTGATTATTAAGCTTGCAAGAAATGGTGAATTTAGTTTAAATCAGTAACAACATGCAATTAAAATTTTGATCTTTTTTGGCGAATTTCCACACCTCCCACAGCGAACCTTTTTCGGTATGCTGTTAAATTTTGTATTGGTTAGACCCAAGGATACCTTAAATACCAAAGCACCAGAGCACTAAACATTAATCAACTACAGAAAACCCAGCAAAGTCACGAATCCGCTTGCGAGCATTTTTAAATTAAAATTTACGAATTATCTAAGGCAGCATAGCCGCAACCAAAATCAACCAGTAGAGAGCACAAAGATTTAGAAAAAAAATAAAATTTGTTGACATGTAAGGCGAAGACTCAGCAAAGCGGCACAATTCGCTCCCCCTTCCCTTTATTAAAAAAGGGAAGGGGGCCGGGGGGTTAGGATCTTTAACA
>NZ_JBSMDE010000189.1:0-3741 GCF_056497305.1 Caldithrix sp.
TTTGCAAAATAATTCGTAATTCGTAACTTTTAATTTTTAATTTAAAAATGCTTCTCTGTGCTTTCTTTGGTTGCTTAAATCCCGGTTAAAATGTTTTTCGTTGCTGCTTTGCTGCCTTTTGATTTAAAATATCACCCTTCCCGGAGCACAAAATGTAAAATTTCTGGTATTCTCTGTTAAGATTGCCTAAATTAATAATAAGAAAACATTCACGAAGCGACTGCCGTGGGGGGCAGTGCCATGAAAAAATTTTTGGACAAATTAAATTCCATTGACCAGCTCTTTGCTCTTTTACGTATTTTAGTCCTGATTGGCGGTCTGATCTGGATTTTGATCGCTCATCTTCCGCAAACGCACCGCTATTTCTTATTTTACAACTTTTTATTCTTCCTGTTCTACAGCATTTTGCTCTACATTTACATCTATTTTAAACCGCAAAAAATCCGCCAGACCTATCTGGTAGCCCTGGTTCTGGACCTGCTGTTCCTCTTCAATTTGACACGCTACACCGGAGGTTTCCAGAGCGATTTTATTCTGGGATTTTTCCTGTTAGTGGCCCTGCATTCCTTCTATTTTGGTCTGCGCCTCGGACTGATAGTAGCCACGGCCTCCACCGTTCTGTACTTAATCAGCGCACATCCGCAAATCACACCAGAAAATGCCATGAATCTTATTTTAAGGATCGCTTTCTTTTATCTGGTTGCGGTTTCACTCGGATTACTCTCCCGAAAGGAGGCCCGTGACCGGCAACAAATCGAACAGTTGTACCAGGATCTGCAAAAACACAAAGCCGAGCTGGAGCAGGAACGGAATAAACTTTCCAAGATTTTGATGGGCATCGACGCCGGACTGGTATTGTTGAACAGGGAACAGCACATTGTGTGGGTCAATCGCGTGGTGGAAGAATGGTTTGGCCCCTTAAGCGCATTAAAAGACCAATTTTGCAGTAAGGCGCTGTGGCACAATGAGTTGGTCTGTCAGGACTGCCCCACCGAGCGCTCCCTTAAAAGCGGAAAGATCGAAAGCAAAGAGATCGAATTTAAGGCTGACGATCATCAGTTGAAATTTTTTCGCGTCACGTCCGCTCCGCTCTTTAATGAACAGGGACAAATTGAGCAGGTGCTGGAATTGATTCAGGACATCACACACGAAAAGGAATTGAATTTACAGATGATTCACAAGAGTAAATTAGCGGCCATCGGAGAATTGGCCAGCAGCATCGCGCACGAAATAAACAATCCGCTTAGCTCCATTGCCGTTTGCATTCAACAGATCAAAGACGTGCTGGGCCCAGAGGATCGGGCACAGAACGAACCTAGCAATATTGCATTGTGTCTGGAAAGTATGAAAAATGAGATTCAACGCTGCAAAAAGATCACCACAGGTCTGCTGGACATCTCCCGCAAATCGAGCCACCGCAAGGTTTCCTTAAACATCAATCAAATTTTGCTGAACGTTTTAACCCTGGTGCGCTACAAAGCCGAAAAAGAGCATAAAACCATTGAACTGCAATTGCATCAGAACCTGCCAGAAATTGTGGGCGAAGCGGATGAGCTGGCCCAGGTGTTCATTAACCTCATCTTAAATGCCCTGGAATTTACGCCAACCGGCAAAAAAATATTGATTGAGAGCGGCTGTGAAAATGATAAGTGGATTTTCGTAAAAATTAAAGATCAGGGGTATGGCATTCCCATTCAGAATATTAACAAAATTTTCGATCCTTTTTTTACCACCAAACCGCCCGGCGCCGGCACGGGCCTGGGACTGGCTATCAGTAAACGCATTGTCAATTCTCATGATGGCCAAATTAAAGTCGAAAGTAAACTGCACCAGGGAACGACCTTTACCGTACTTTTACCCGTGGTTGAAATAGAAACGTAAAGGGGCGCCTATGAATGTCTTGATCGTAGATGATGAAAAATCTTTCCGCCTGCACCTCAGGCACGTGTTTGAACGCAAAGGGTACAGCGTTGCAGAAGCCGGCAGCGGATTGGAGGCCATCGAAAAAGCCAAACAAGCCCTATTCGATGTCATCTTACTGGACATCATCCTGCCCGATATTGACGGCATTGAGGTTCTGAAACAACTGCATTTTATTTCGCCCTTTACACAGGTGATCATGATGACCGGCAATGCAACCGTGGAAAACGCCATTGCCTCCATGAAATTAGGCGCTTACGATTATCTGGTAAAACCATTTGATTTCGAAGAACTCTCCATTTTAGTCAATCGCGCCTTTGAACTGGTACGTTTAAAACGAGAACGCGAAGCGGCCGAGCATGAAAAATCTTTTAAAAGCCGCTTTGAAGAATTCATCGGTCAAAGCCAGCACACCAGACAGGTATTGCAACTGATCGATCGCGTGGCGCCTACCAATTCCACTGTTTTAATAACCGGCGAAACCGGAACGGGAAAAGAACTGGTGGCCAGAGCCATCTATCGTAAAAGTACGCGTAATGACAAGCCGTTTATTGTCATCAATTGCAGCGCCATGCAGGACACCCTGCTGGAGAGCGAGCTTTTTGGCTATGTTAAAGGCGCTTTTACAGGAGCGGTTAAAAATAAGAGCGGGCTGATCGAAGTGGTCAATTCCGGCACCCTGTTTCTGGATGAAATTGGCGATGTCAGTCCGGAGTTTCAAACGCGACTGCTTCGTTTTCTGGAAAGCGGAGAATATCGCCCTCTGGGAAGCACGCACACCTACCGCAGCGATGTACGCGTAATTGCAGCCACCAATCGCGATTTAAAGACCCTGATGAAAAGCGGCCAATTTCGGGAAGACCTGTACTACCGCTTAAATGTCTTTAACATCCATCTCCTGCCCTTGCGCCAACGGCCGGAAGATATTCCCGTACTGGTTGAACACTTTTTGAGCAAAACTTGTTTTGCGCTTAAAAAATGTGTTAAAGGATGCAGCCCGCAGGCCATGGAAGTATTACAAAACTATCATTGGCCGGGCAATGTGCGGGAACTGGAAAATGTACTGGAACGCGCTGTCATTTTAAGTGACGGAAAGGAAATTAAGGTGGAAGACCTGCCCTCCGATATTCGCGAGAGTCAGGTCAATACGGCATCGGAGCATTCGCTAAAACTGCAAGACATGGAGCGTGAGCATATTTTACGCGTACTGCAACAGACGAAAGGCAATAAAACCAGAGCTGCCCAACTGCTGGGCATCAGCAAAAAAAGTTTGTACCATAAGTTGCACAAATACGATTTGCTCAGCTGATCTGACTGCTATCTTTGAAAGCATTACCGCTTTGTAGGGTGGAATTTTTTAACTGAATCGGAAAAGAAAATGTTGATTGGTAGAATCGTTCACCGGCGAATATCTGCTGAGAAGTAGCTCTCACCTTTCGGTTCTCTCTCGCAAAGCCTGAGCGAGTTTAGCCCTCACGCCCTAACCCCCTCTCCCGAAAATCGGAAGAGTTTTGCCCTCTCCCCCTAACCCCCGCTCCCAAAAATTGGGATAAGGGGAAATTCAGCCTGGCAGTGTAGGGCTCGAGCTGAAGCTCGAGTTACGTTACGCTTGCGAATGGTCTGCCAGTGGAAGGGGTTCTTCTTCCGCTGAAGCGGGGTCAGAATAACACATCGGCACGAGCACTCCCCCAGCATGTTCTTAAGCCGGCCCAGGGCAACAATCAGCATGAACGTTCATCTTTCAAGGCCTGGACAAAGCGCTCGGTTAAAACCCAGGGACGCGTTATCGCCGTACCGACCACCACAGCAAATGCGCCTAAA
>NZ_JBSMDE010000190.1:0-30229 GCF_056497305.1 Caldithrix sp.
GTATCAATTTTTAAATTATCAAATTACCAGAGGCGATGCTGCGCCGTATTTTATTTTGAATCAACCTTATTCATTCGAGGAGGTGTTTCAAAAGCAAAATACAAAGCCAGCCTCTTATTTCCACGCCTACTGGAGGCAATATTTTGCTGCGCGTAAGGCCAATCTATTTGTCAAGGCGCTGGAAGCGGTAAAGTGGGACCGGGCTTTGCTCAATCGCTATCGTGTGGATGGGGGCGTTAGTTTTACGAATAAATACCTGACTTTAGTTAATCAAACTACGGTCGATCAGGAGTTTAAATACGATGCCAACTTTGCCGGCGATCTCTCAGAATCGGAACACTGGTTATATGGCCGGGTCAATGAGGCCTATGCCCATTTTCATCATCAAAAAGTAACGGTTTTTTACGGTAGAACGCATCGCAACTGGGGGGCGCTGGGCGAATACGGTTTAATACTGTCAGATAATCCTTATACTTACGACCATCTATTAATCGCCCTCAATCTTAAACGCCTCAAATTTTCTTTGATTTATGCGCAGCTGGATGACTATCAGCCGGTTTATTCATTTAAAAATCCTGCACTGCCGGTAGAAAACGCGCGCCGCCATCTGGTGGGCCATCGTTTAGATATTCATATAAGCGATACCTTTCAATTTGCTTTAACAGAAATGGCCACCTATGGCGGCGAATATCGTCCTTTTGAATGGGCTTTTTTGAATCCCATGAATTTCTATTATCCCATTCAGCGCAACGATCGTGAACAAATGGACGGCTTCTGGGCGGCGGAGGTCTTCTGGAAGCCTTTGAGCCGCACCGCTTTCTGGGGACAGTTCCTGCTGGATGATATTATTGTGAACAACGATCCGGGCATCGACGACCGCGCCCGCTATCCGGATCGCTTTGGCCTTTTGGCCTCTCTGCGTCAGGCCGATGCGCTATTGAAGGGCACGCTATGGTCGTTTAGTTATGTGAGAATCTGGAATCGCACCTACCAGTCCAAATTCTCCTGGGAAAATTACCATTATCGCGGATATGGTCTTGGCTATCCGGCGCCGGGATTGGAAGAATTTAAATTTAAGTTAGATATCTGGCGTTATTTCCCAATATATCTTTCCAATGAGGCCATTTATGGGCGCTATGGCGCGGTTTCGGTAACGGATTTATTCCCTTTGAAAAAAGAGCCCTTCCTTCTGCCGCCGGTCACCTACAATTTTATCAATCATTTTAAGCTGCGCTATTATGCCAGCAGCAGGCTTAGAATATTTGCCGATATCTGGTACCGCAAGGAGCCCGTCCATTATTCCAACCGCTATGCGGAAAGGGGCGACTGGGTGGTCAAATTAGGTTTTCAGTATCTGGCCAACTTTAGCTTTGGCATTGACTGAAAAGGAAAACCATCCAACCCCATCCACCTGTACTCTTCAACTCTTACACTCTTATCCCCTCCATCTCCCTGCCTTTAAAAAACAACATAAATCCAAAAAAATGTTAACAAAAATCTAAAAAAACTATTGGAATATGACATTAAAAGTTTTTATATTAGATCAAAGCATTTTATTGTTTAATTGGGGAATTAAAATATCGGGGAGGAGGTATGCGTTATTTAACTTTTTTATTAATTTTTGTGATGTTTTTAAGCCCAAGTTTATTTTCTCAATCTACACTAAATCCTGGAGATGTTGCATTAATTGGAGCTAATTCTGATAATCCTGATGATTTTGCTTTTTTGGCTTTAGTTGATATACCAAGTGGAACTCAAATTAAATTTACTGATAACGGTTGGAGTTCTTCAACCAATTCTTTTCGTACTGGTGAAGGAATATTGATATATACGGCTCCTTCTAATATTAGTGCAGGTACAACTATTGTTTATAGTAGCAATTCTGCTGATTTTTCAAGTGGAGGGGGCTCTTTTGCACTATCTGCTACAAGTGGAGATCAGATATTGGTTTATCAAGGAACTGAAAGTTCTCCAAATTTTATTTTTGCATTAAATATAAAAGGTAATCCCGGGCAGTGGCAAACTGATGCAACCGATGCTAATACTTCTGCTTTACCGCCTGGATTAACAAACGGTGTAAATGCTGTTGCAGTTGATGAATATGATAATGTAAAATATAATGGTTCCACTAGCTTTTCCTCTTCTGGAGACGCTTTGTCCGCAATTTGTGATAAGGCTAATTGGATAGGTGATAATACTAATCGCTATGACTTTACAACGTTCGGAGATTTTTCCCTCCCCGTTACCCTCTCTTCCTTCCGCGCTGTTGTACAGGAGGGGCATGTGCTGCTTACCTGGCGCACAGAAAGCGAAGTGGAAAACCTGGGCTTTGAAGTCTATCGCTCTTTAATGTCTGCCGATGGCTATCAACTGATCGACAGTTACCGCAGCAATCCAGCTTTAAAAGGTCAGATTAACAGCAGCCAGGCCCATAATTACCAATATCCTGATTATTCCGTTGTTTCCGGTGAAACGTATTACTACAAATTAGCCGACGTGGATTTAAAAGGCCAGCGCACGTTTCACGGGCCGCTTAAAGTTCAGGTGACGCAGGGCGATCTAAATGCCGCGGTCTCGACGTCGGTCATCAAAAATTTTCGGCTTTATCCCAATCAGCCCAATCCCTTCAATCCTTCCACCACCATTACATTTGACGTACCGCAGCTTGAGCAAGGCGAGGCTAACCTGTCTATCAACATCTTCAATTTACAGGGACAAAAAGTCCGCACGCTGTTTAGCGGCGCATTGGCGGGCAACACGCAGTATCGTTTGCAGTGGGACGGCGCCAGCGACGCGGGGCAGCCTTTGCCGGCGGGCATTTACTTTGTGGTACTGCAGGCCAGAAACGTTCAACAAAGCATAAAGGTTTGCCTGGTAAAATAAAGGTGTCATTCCGGCCCTCGCAGGAATGACGTGGAAAGGTGAATGGGATTCCCGCTTGCGCGGGAATGACTGTCCCGGTGTCATTCCGGCCGAGCGCCAGCGAGAGCCGGAATCCCTTAAAGGATGGGTGGGATTCCTGCGTTCGCAGGAATGACTGGTTGGTGTGTCGGGGATTCCTGCGTTCGCAGGAATGACTGGTTGGGGGGGGAGGATTCCTGCTTGCGGGGGAAAATGGTGTAAGGTTGTCAAGTGTAATGAAATAAAGAATAATGGTCTTGAAAAATTATTATGTCTACATCATGACCAATAGGCCCTATGGCGTTCTTTACACTGGCTTTACCAATAATCTAATAAGACGTACCTACCAGCATAAACACAAACTTATAGATGGATTTACTAAAAAATATAATGTTGATAAGCTTGTCTATTATGAAATTCATCACGATCCCATGAATGCTATTATTCGTGAAAAGAGGATTAAAAAATGGAAACGCGCCTGGAAAATTGAATTGATAGAAGGGATGAATCCGGATTGGAAGGATTTGTATTATGATTTGCTGGGGGGGAAGGAAGGTGAAGAAGGGTGAGGGAAGTATAGGAGTGGGATTCTTGCTTGCCGGGAATGACTGGTTTGGGGTCATTCCGGCCGAGCGCCAGCGAGAGCCGGAATCCCTTAAAGGATGGATGGGATTCCTGCTTGCGCAGGAATGACTGGTTGGTGTGTCGGGGATTCATGCGTTCGCAGGAATGACGTGGAAAGGCGAAAGGGATTCCCGCTTGGGCGGGAATGACTGGTTTGGGGTCATTCCGGCCGAGCGCCAGCGAGAGCCGGAATCCCTTGAAGGATGGGGGGGATTCCTGTGTTCGTAGGAATGACTGGTTGGTGTGTTGAGGATTCCTGCTTACGCAGGAATGACTTGAAAGTGTGGAAGGGATTCCTGCTTGCGCGGGAATAACAGTTGAGGCTGGAGAAACACACAAAGTAGAGCAAATAACCTTTTTTTTTCATTCTAAAATTTTGTATTTTGGATTTGTTTCGATATTCGAAATACGTATTTCGAAATTTATGAAAGTCTGTTATGAATTTTTCGACTGAAACATTAACCAGGCAGTGGCTCTATTTGTACACCCTGGCCTTTGAAAGCGGGCTGGGTGGATATGTCGCGGGATTTTTGTATTACTACAACAAGATCAACGTTCATCCCGGCGCCCATTTTCAATCGCAGTATTACGATACGTTTATCCTTTTTGCCGGCATTGCTACGCTGATCATGTTGCCTTTGCTATTTTTATCGATGGTCCTTAAAAAGATTGACAACCTCCCCCGCTGGTTCCACAAAGCGCGAGTGAACAGTTATTATTTTGTGCTTACCCTTCTTTTGATGTATGCGCTCTATGTTTTAAACAAAATAGATATACACCTAAAATTCATGGAGCTTTTTCTGGCCATTGGCATGATTGTACTCTTCTATCAGTTCCAGAAATATATTACAGAGCAGGGATTTCCGGCCTGGCAGAATTTTTTCACAACAGTCAACCTGGGTTTTGGAGTGGCCAAGTTCATGTTTGCTGCCTGGGTCTTTATTTTTCATGTGTATGATCTGGAATGGTGGATTTGCTCGCTCATTGTGCTGGAACTTATCTCTATTTTTGGCAGATTTAAGGCGCTGAATATGATTCGCCCGGAAACCAGGCAAACCGTTCGCTTAATCCTGATAAATTACGGATTTGTTTTTGGGGCTAGAATGGTGATCGGCATCTTCATCCCTTTGATCTTTTGTCTATATCAGGCCTGGTCTAAAGAAAATGTAATCGCCATTAGCGTATTTTTTCTGATCATCGGTGAAATGCTGGAACGATTCATCTTTATTTTTACGGCTATCCCGGATTATTATGAGGACGGCTATTAGGTGTTGAAAGCAATAAAGGATCACTCAGATCACATGGATTCACGCAGATGGCGCGGATTCCCGCAGATTAAGAAGACAAAAGATTAAATTGAGTAAAGAATATCTGCGTAAATCAGCGTAATCAGCGAGAAGTAAATCTCTCGCAGATAGCGCAGATTTCCGCAGATTAAAATGAGAATAGCTCAAAGTAAATATAGACTCTGCAAGAAGTAAATTATGGAGAAAGTGGAAAATAAAATTTCTTATAATATACGTGGCGCTATTTTTAAAGTTTATAACAATCTTGGCCCAGGTTTATTTGAATCAGTTTATGTGGCTGCACTCTCTTATGAATTGGGGAAATTAGGGCACAAAGTAAAAACGCAAGTAGGGCTTCCGGTTAAATATGAAGACGAAATCATCGAGCTCGGTTTTAGAATGGATATGCTAGTTGATAATCTTGTTATTGTGGAAATCAAATCGGTGGAATCGCTTAAACCGGTACATTATAAACAATTATTAACTTATTTGAGAGTCAGTGGATTGAAGTTAGGGATTCTTGTTAATTTTAATACCGATGACCTGGAAAAGAATATCGTAAGAATTGTAAATAAATTATAAAGCGATCCTTGGATTTAATCCGAAGAGCTTTATATAGGTCTGCAAAAAAGATTTTCACGCAGATGGCGCGGATTCTCGCAGATTAAGAAGAAAAAAGATTAAAATAGGTAAAGAATATTTGCGTAGATCAGTGTAATCAGCGCGAAAAACCTCAAATTTTTATCTCTTTATCAATCACCCTTTTTTACCGCTCCGGTAAAATCGAATTTCAACTTTTTCAATCGTAGCCAGACCCTCTTCAATAGCCCCATCGATAATCGGTAAAAACGCTTCAATCTTTTCCAGCGTATCTACAATCTCAATTACAATAGGCAAATCTTCGGAAAGGCGCAGAAATTTAGCGGTGTGCAAGCGGCTGTGCGCCCCAAAACCCTCCAGGCCCCGCAAAACCGTCGCGCCGGCAAGCCCGGCTTCGCGCGCTTTTTGAACAATCCATTCGTAAAGGGGCTTCCCTTCATGGTGATCGTCTTCACCAATAAAAATACGCAATAAATGACCTCTTTCAGGAAGGATCATGACGGGACCTCCTATAATGTTTTAGCCAGACCGTTCCCCAGCCATACAAATACGATGCCTAAAACAACATGCAAAGTAAGATTTAAAAAGGTACTTAAAAATTGACTATCGCGGACCAGGGAGAAACTTTCGAAAGCAAAGGTGGAAAAAGTGGTAAAACTGCCCACAAATCCGATTAACAGCAAGGCGCGCGTATCTGGTGATAAAATCTGGCGTAATTCGATTAATCCGTTTAAAAAACCGATAATCAGACACCCGATCAGATTGACGGCCAGCGTGCCATACGGAAACCAGGGATCCCGGATCATTCGATAAACTAAACCGCTCAACAGGTATCGGGAAATTGCACCTAAAAATCCACCCCCGCCAATTAACAATAGTCGATACATACTTCGTACCATGCTCCATTCTTTTTAAGACCTATTTTAAGGTAAAATGTAAAATGATGCAATGCGTCAAATTTGCCTGAGCTAAATTCCAGCCGTGGTAAGTTTCAGCTTACCTTTCTAACAGCGAGGTAAAGGTCTATTAAAATCAGCGGCCTGTTTATTACAGCTACTGCCTTTCAAAACGATATTTTACCGTCCTACTCACTTCGCGTCCATTTACAGAAAAATATTTAAAGAATTGTTCTTTTAGGTTCGAAAATACAAATCTGAACAATCGGTTTTTGACAGGAGCATGAATGCCAGGTTAATGTATTGAAATCGCCAATTAGTTTTCTTGATTTAAAAAGAGATTAAATATATATTGCTCATGTTCACAATGCCTCAAGCAATACCTTAAAGAGGAGCGCGAATTATGAAGGCTCATCGAACCTTAAAAAACATGTTTGTGTTCATTGTTTTACTCAGTTTTAATTTTCTCTGGGCTCAGGAAAAGGTTAGCGCTGAGTTTATCACCAAATATCTCCCTCCCAAAGCGATTGATGGAACTCCTTACAAGGATGGCTTAAAACAACTTGCTTTCAAAGATAATTATCTCTTTATTGTCGACGAGTACGTAGGCGTCCAGGTGCTGGATATTCAGGATCCTCAAAAGGCACGCGAAGTGACGGTGCTTTATCCGGAAAATCTTGCGCCGACGCAAAACATCTTTCTAACCGACTCGCTGGCTTTTATGTCCTGTCGGTTAGACGGAGTATGGATTATTGACATTAAGGATCTAAATGCTCCCCGCAAAATTGGACGCATTAGGCCGCGGGCCGAATCGTATTGGGTAGTAGCCGACTTGCCCTATGTTTACGTGGCTGAGGCAGATTCAGGAGTTATGGTTTACGACGTTAATGACGTTCATGATCCCAGATTAGTATCCAGAATCGATGCCGGTGGCTTTGTTTGGGGCGTTGGTTTGCTCCAGAATTATCTCTATGTAATGGACAAACGGAATGGGCTCCAGGTATTCGATGTAAGTGATCCGGAAATGCCCAGAGCAACCGGTGGCCATGTACCTGAACTCAAATACACACGTAGTATCCATTTTGAAAACGAATATGCCTATGCGGCCAATGGACCGGCCGGTTTAAGTGTACTCGATGTGAGTCTGCCGGAAAAGCCCAAACATGTGCGAACCATTTCTTTAAAAGGCTATGCTTACAGCGCCTATAAAAGTGGGGCCACGGTGTTTGTCAGCAATGATGTCCTGAAAGAGTTACAATTTGTCGATGTTCAGGACCCGGCCAATCCCCAATTGATTGGTCGCTACAAAAGCCCTTCCAAAATGTATTATGCCTTAAAAAAGGATATTTATGTTTACGCTGCAGCCGATTCAGCCACGTTGGTGTTACGTTACAATCGTCCGCCGGTGCTGTCCGATTTACAGGATCAAACCGTGGATGAGAATCAATTGCTCACATTTCAGGCCCATGCTTACGATCCGGATGCCGATCCCATCTATTTTACCCTTTCCTTTCTGCCCGAAGGTGCGCAGTTCGATTCTTTAAGCGGGCTTTTTAGCTGGACGCCGACCTATGAACAATCGGGTGTTTATGGCCCAATTGTGGTAACGGTCCATGAGCGGACGCAAAGCCAGCTGACCGACAGCGATACCATTCAGATTGTGGTGAACCATGTCAACCGGCCGCCAACCATCGCCGAAATTCCCGATTATGAAGTGGATGAAAATCAGACTTTGACTTTTACCATTCCGGAAGGAGAAGACCCTGATAAGGAAGATGCCGGCAAATTGACTTACACGGCTCAGAATTTGCCGCAGGGGGCATCCTTTGACCCGCAAACGCGCGTTTTTACCTGGAAACCCACTTATGAACAATCCGGAGAATATCCCATTGATTTTACAGTGTACGATCCTGCCGGCGCCTTTGCTCGCGAAGCCTCGGTTATCACCGTGCATCACGTGGATCGCAAACCGACTCTGGCAGAAGTGCCGGATCAGACGGTCAGGGAAAACGAATTATTAACCTTTACGTTGCACGGTTCAGACCCGGACAAAGAAGATCAGAACGCTTTAAGTTACGCAGCCTTTAATTTACCGCCGGGCGCCACCTTCGACCCGGCAACGGCTACCTTTTCCTGGAAACCTACCTATGAGCAATCCGGTGTGTACAAAGATGTATTGTTCGTCTTTACAGCCGGAGCTTTAAGCGATTCGATTACCGTGAATATCACGGTTACCCATGTCAACCGTCCGCCGCAGATTGCTGAGGTTGGCGATCAAACCGTGGATGAAAATCAATGGTTAAAATTTACGGTTTCCGGCGAAGACCCGGATCGTGAGGATCTGGGACGTTTGCAGATTTCGGCCGAAAATTTGCCGCCTGGTGCGACCTTCAATCCGGATTCCAATCTTTTTAAATGGAAACCCACCTTTGAGCAATCGGGCGTGTATTCCGATGTATTATTCATTATTCGGGATCCTTCAGGCCTTAGCGATACGGCCGCTGTAACGATTACGGTCAATCACGTCAATCGACCGCCAACCCTGGCCGACATCCCGCCAAAAGCGGTCGATGAAAATCAGTTGTTAGCCTTTGAACTGCAGGGCAGCGATCCGGATAAAGAGGATCAGGGCAAGCTGATGTACAGCGCCAAAGGATTGCCGGAGGGAGCCCTGTTGGAGGGCGCTCAGTTCAGATGGACGCCCACCTTTGAGCAATCCGGAGTTTATCCAATCACTTTTACGGTCAGCGATGGACAATTAAGCGATAGCAAATCTACAACCATTACCGTAAACCATGTGAACCGACCTCCGCTTATGGCTCAGTTAGGGCCGCAAACGGTCGATGAAAATCAACCGTTGACCTTTACGGTGAGCGGTTCCGACCCGGATAAGGAAGACAGTGGAAAACTGACTTTAAGCGCCATTCAGCTTCCGGAAGGGGCCACGTTTGATCCGTCCAGTGGTCGATTCAGCTGGACACCGACCTTTGAACAATCGGGCGATTATCAGGTGTTGTTTACCATTCAAGATCCTGCTGGCTTAAGCGATACTCTGACCGTGCCCATTACGGTCAATCATGTAAACCGAACGCCGGTTTTTGCCGAACAACCGCCCCAGGTGGTGGATGAAAATCAGCCGTTGACCGTCCATTTGATTCCTGCAAGCGATCCGGACAAAGAAGATGAAGGCAAGTTAAAATATACGGCGCTTAACTTGCCCCAGGGCGCCCAATTCGATCCAAATACCTTAACTTTAAGCTGGACGCCCACCTATGAACAATCGGGTGTTTACACCATTACCCTTCAGGTAACGGATGGCCAGTTTACGGTGGAGCAGCCCCTGCAAATTACCGTCAATCATGTGAACCGTCCCCCTGTGCTGGAGCCCATTGCCGACCAGACCATCGATGAAAATCAGCCCTGGCAACTTACAGTAAAGGCTACCGATCCTGATCAGGAAGACCAGGGGAAACTGCGCTTTAGCGCTTCAAACCTGCCGCAAGGCATGATTTTCGATTCGACTACCGCAACCTTTTCCTGGACACCCACCTACGAACAGTCCGGTGTCTATTCGGACATTACGGTTAAAGTAACGGACAGCGGTCACCTATCGGATCAAAAACAATTCAATATGACGGTTAACCATGTGAATCGTGCGCCGTCTCTGGAACCCGTGGCGCCGCTTCAAGGCGTGGAAAATACGCCCCTGACCTTTCAACTCAAAGGCAGCGATCCGGACAAGGAGGATGTCGGTAAACTGGTTTACAGTTGCGCCAATCTGCCGCAAGGGGCGCTACTGGATGCTCAAAGCGGGGCTTTTAACTGGACGCCCAACTTTCTACAGGCTGGAACCTACCAGTTGCAGTGTAAAGTGACCGACAGCGGAGGCCTGTCTGCCGAACAGACGGTAGCCATCACCATCGAAGATTTGAATCGTCCGCCGCAGTTACAGCCTGTGGAAGCGAAAAAAGTCTTTGAAAACCAGACTTTGAGCTTTAAAGTTATTGGTACCGATGAAGACACGGATAACACACTGCTCTATTCCGCGGAAGGTTTACCGGATGGCGCGCAGTTCGATCCGGCCAGTCAAATGTTTAGCTGGACTCCGACCTTTGAACAGGCGGGTAGCTATCAGGTCACCTTTAAAGTAAGCGATGGAAAGGAAGAAGCCAGTACTACGGTGCCCATTGAAGTCGTCAATGTGAATCGTGCCCCCCAATTTACGGGTTTAAGCGACCAGCAGGTTAAGGAGAATGAAACATTGACCTTTACGGTTGCGGCCAGCGATCCGGATGCCGGAACTTCATTACAGTTAAGCGCCCAAAATCTGCCCCAGGGCGCACAATTCGATGCCGGCAGTGGGCAGTTCAACTGGACGCCCAGCTTTGAACAGGCCGGAGTGTACTCTGTAACTTTCAGCGCGAGCGATGGCGATACGACTGTCATTAAAGAAGTGAAAATTACGGTGCAGAATGTCAATCGCCCGCCGGTGTTTAATGAAATTGGCGACCAACAGGTGAAAGAAAACGAAGAGCTGCGTTTTACGATTTCGGCCACCGATCCCGATGCCGGAAGCGAACTGCGGTTTAGCGCGCAGAATCTACCACAGGGCGCTGCTTTTGATCCGGCTACGCAAACCTTTACCTGGAAGCCGGCTTTCGACCAGCAGGGCAAGCACCAGGTGGTTTTTAAGGTGAGCGACGGAGAGGCAGAAGCGCAGCAAACCGTAACCATCACTGTGCAAAATGTCAATCGACCGCCTGCAATTGAAGGTCCGGGCAAGGCTGAGGCCCAGGTAGGCGAGACCGTTCGTTTGCAATTTAAAGGCAACGATCCGGATGGCGATGACTTAAAGTTTTCGGGCGATCATTTGCCCTCCAGCGCCAAAATCGATGATTCTGGTACCTTTTCCTGGACCCCCGCAGAAGATCAAACCGGCAGCCACACATTTGTCGTCAAAGTAAGCGATGGACAGGAAGAGGCGACCATGAATGTACAAATTGAGGTAAAACCAAAAGCGCAACCCGCTGAGGCAGATACTACAGGCAATTGATTTTGCCATACGAAATACCTGTGATCATTCAAAAGGGGAGAAAGCACAATCAATTAGTGTTTTCTCCTTTTTTTATTTGCAGAACTCTCGAAGGAACGGAAAGTTGCTGAAAAACTTCCTTGCCCCTCCTGTGAGAGTCGGAATCAGGACGCAGGCCAATTCACTACTAATGAGAATTCGGTCTATTGGATTTAATTTTACTATGCGTCTGGCCCGCGGCAGCCGGAAAGGAAAATGAAAGTTTTCAAAAATTTTATGAAACCGTAGCGCGACTCTCCAGAGTCGCATTGGCAGGATAGAGCCAATAAAAAAATGTCTAAAAACGGAATCGATTTTCCTTAGAGAACAGATTTTAAGGCAGCAAAGCCTCAACCCAAAAACATTTCCACAGAGATTTAAGCAAGCAAAGATAGCCCAGGGCATTCACAAAGTGCGCAAAGATTGCATAAGATCTTTACATATCAGAGTAAAACTCAGCAAAGCGTCACAATTTGCTACCTCTTCCCTTGTATTAAAAGAAGGGAAGGGGCCGGGGGGTTAGGATCTTTAACACAAGAATTTTCGCATCCCGCTGTGGAGAGATTAGATCTTTTGAAGGAAGTATTCTAAGGCAGTATAGCCGCAACCAAAATCAACCACAGAGAGCACAAAGATTTCAAAAAAAATAAAATTTGTTGACATGTAAGGCGAAGACTCAGCAAAGCGGCACAATTCGCTCCCCCTTCCCTTTGTTAAAAAAGGGAAGGGGGCCGGGGGGTTAGGATCTTTAACACAAAAATTTTCGCATCCCGCTAAGCGGGATTATAAGTTTTGAAGGAAGTATTCTAAGGCAGTATTCTAAAATGGCCCCATCCCAATCGGAACAGGGCCATTTGTTTACAACTTATTCAGGGCTTATTTTACTTCATTTCCTTCCACATCCACAACCGTAACCTGGGCAATGCCCAATTGTTTGATCGGTTCCTCAATTTTAGAGCGATCGCCTACAACCACCCAAATTAAATGATCCGGATGAATCGTTTTTTTAGCAGCCATTTGCAGTTGCTGCAACGTTAGGCCACGAATCAGGTTCGGGTATTGCATCCAATAATTTTCCGGCAGCTCATAAGCCACCATTTCCTGCAGGCTGCCTAAAATGGCGCGACTGGTTTCCCAGGTGCCTGGCAGTTTCAACACCTCGTTTTGCTTCACTTTTTCCAATTCCTGCGGTATTATCGGCTTATCAGTCAGAATACCATTCAATTCTTTCATGATTTCATGAATCGACTCTTTGGTCTTATCGGTTTGCACCGGGGCGTAAGCAAAAAACAATTCAGGGCCGCGGGCGTCCATTAACATGGTGCGCGCACCATAAGACCAGTGCTTTTCTTCTCTAAGATTCATATTCAACCGCGAGGTAAAAGTACCGCCCAGTACTTTGTTCATCATTTCAATCGCCAGATTTTCCTCATCGCTTTTGGGCGGCGCCACATGACCGGCAATGATCAGCGACTGCGGAGAATTGGGTTTATCGATCAGCAGAATCTGTGCCGGTTTCAGACTTACCTGCGAAATATTCTTTTGAGGCACGACGCCCGGTTTCCAATCTCCAAAATGTTTTTTTACCAGGGAGATGAGTTCATCCTTTTCGATGTTGCCGACCACGATCAATCGGGCGTTGTTGGCCTTAAACCATTGCTGATGGAATTGCACCAGATCGTCTCTGGTCATCTTTTCCACCGATTCGATGGTGCCGCTACCGGTTAACGGGTTTCCATAGGCATGACCCTGGCCATAGATGAATTTGGGTAACACGCGCAGCGCCATCTGTACCGGTTGGGCCTGTTCCCGCTTAATTCCGGCGACAACCTGCTTTTTGAGGCGTTGCAATTCTTTTTCAGGGAAGGTTGGATGGAGAACTACCTGAGCGTAGATTTCCATGGCCTGCGGTAGCGTGGTTTTTAAGGCATTGAGGCGCACATAGGAGATATCCAGATTGGAACCCGTCCATAAATCCGCGCCCAACAAATCCAGTTTTTCGCTAATTTCCAGAGAAGACCATTTCGGCGTGCCTTCATCCAGCATGGAGAGCGTCATATTGGCTGTGCCCGGCATGGCAAATTGATCGGCAGCATATCCGGCATCAATCACCAACGACATGTTTACCACAGGAACCGTAGTTCGTTTTGTGTAGAAAATCTCGAGTCCGTTGTCCAGCTTAATCTTTTCAAATTGCGGAAATTCGGGCTCTGGAGGCGTTCCAGTTTCCGGTAATTTGGATCGATCCACATCCTGACCGCTTGTACTGTATTTGGGAAAGGGATGGATTTCCAGGATAAAAACGCCATCGCTCAACCACTTTTTAGCCATGGCATGGACTTCCTGCGGTCTGGCATTGACTACCCAGTTGACCGTTTTTTTGAAATAATCCGGACGCCCGCCAAAGATTTCATTTTGAGCAAGAATATTGGCTTTGCCTCTAAATCCGCCGATCTGCTCAATCCCTTTTACAAAGCCAGAAAGATATTGCACTTTGACGCGTTTAAGCTCCTCTTTGGTCGGGCCTTCTTCTAAAAATTTCTGAAATTCCTGATCAATGGCCTGTTCCACGATTTTCAAATCGACGCCCGGTCGCGCCGAAGCCGAGATCATAAATTGACCGCCGATTTCGCCCAGATAAACATAAGCCGAAGCGTCTGTGGCAATCTGATCCTGATAAACCAGACGTTTGTAGAGTCTTGAGTTTTTGCCGCTCCCCAACACTGAGGCAGCCAGGTCCAATAAAACAGCTTCTTTGTTGCCCCATTCTGGAATATTCCAGACCTTCCAGATGCGGGCCTGGGGAACGCGATCTTCGGCCACCATGCGGTGTGTGCCTTCCATTTTGGCCACCCACACATCGTGTTTGGCTACGGGCGGGCCCGGTGGAACATCGCCAAAATATTGCTCTACTTTTTGCTTCACCTGTTCGGTGTTAACGTCACCGGCAATCACCAGATAAGCATTAGCAGCTCCGTAGTAGTTTTTGAACCATTCATGCACATCCTCTAACGAGGCTGCGTTTAAATCCTCCATGGAACCAATCGTGGTCCAGGAATAGGGATGGCCTTTGGGATAGGTGTTATGGGCGATCCAGGTCCAGACCTTGCCGTAAGGTTGATTTTCGCCCTGGCGTTTTTCATTCTGCACAACGCCCCGTTGTTCATCTAGTTTAGCCTGATCGATAGCGCCAATCAGATGGCCCATGCGGTCCGATTCCATCCACAAAGCTAAATCAAGCGCATTTACCGGAACGGTTTCGAAGTAATTGGTGCGATCTCGATTAGTGGTGCCGTTCATGCCGGTGGCCCCCACTTTTTCAAAGGGCTTGAAATACTCGTCGTTAAAATGTTCCGAGCCATTGAACATTAAGTGCTCAAACAGATGAGCAAAACCCGTTTTGCCGGTTTTTTCATTTTTAGAGCCCACATGATACCAGACATTGACGGCCACAATGGGCGCTTTGTGATCTTCATGAACGATCAAAGTGAGTCCATTTTTGAGCACAAATTTCTGAAATGGAATATCAATTTGTTTGGCTAGAGCCTGTAATTCATCATCATTGCTTGCAAAGCTGAGAGAAGAAACAAGCAGGATCAGTAACAGGCCGATGAAAGTTTGACGCATAGTACCTCCTTTTTATTGTTTTAAGTAACATTGGCAAATTGAACATAGATGTCACTTCAACAAACTTCTAAGATTAAAAAAACAAAAGGTTTCCCCTTTTACTATTTTCTGCTCTCCTCGAAGTGACAAAAAATTTACATTTGCCCGATTCTTTGGTTAGTGATCAAAACATTTTATCTACGAACATCTTGTCCGTTGGTTTCATTAGATGTTTGTTTTTTTAAGGGCGGGAGACATTCTGTTATTTCACCTATTGTACCGGTCCAGCCCGGCTGATTGTTCGAAGCTGCTGGCGCTGGCGATTATTCTCCCATTATTGATCCTAAATATTCCTTAAGTCCATAGGCGGTCGCGGTTTATTTTGTAAAATGCTTTCAATCTTGTCCAGGACCTGATCATTGAGAAGCGGCACCACTTCCAGCGCTTTTAGATTTTGCTGAACCTGTTCCGGACGTGAAGCGCCCGTAATGACGGTACTGACATGAGGATTTTTTAAACACCAGGCAATGGCCAGCTGAGCCATGCTTACGCCCAACTCATCGGCAATTTTGCTTAAAGCTCTGGTTTTTTCAATCTTCTTTTTCCCCTCTTCTGATTCCAGCCTGGCTCGCAACCACTCATAGCCCTTTAATGAAAGGCGCGATCCTTTGGGGATGCCATTATTGTATTTGCCGGTCAAAATTCCGCTGGCTAAAGGGCTCCAGGTGGTCGTACCCAGCCCCATGTCTCGGTACAGATTCAAAAACTCTTTTTCCACTTTTTCCCGTCTGAACATATTGTATTCAGGCTGTTCCATGGTTGGCGGAATCAAATGTTCACGCAGAGCGAACTCATAGGCATGACGGATTTGCTCTGCAGACCATTCACTGGTTCCCCAATAGAGAGCTTTGCCCTGCTGAATGATCAGATTCATGGCCCAGACGGTTTCTTCAATGGGCGTGTAGATGTCGGGCCGATGGCAAAAGATCAAATCGACATAATCCACCTGCAAGCGCTTTAAAGCAGCGTTAGTCCCTTCAAAAATATGTTTTCGGGAAAGTCCACGGTCGTTTGGTCCGGAGCCGCCCCAGAATATTTTAGTCGATAGCACCAGGTCTGTGCGCTTCCATCCTGTCTTTTTCAGAATATTGCCCATCATGATTTCGGCCTGACCATTGGCGTAAGCCTCTGCATTGTCAAAAAAATTGACACCGGCATCGTAAGCCTCTTTCATACAACGATAGGCCAGGTCTTCATCGTTCTGATCGCCAAATGTCACCCAGGCGCCGAACGAAAGGGCCGAAACCTGCAACCCAGATTTACCCAAAAAACGATATTCCATATCCATAAACTCCTTTGTTTAAAATGGATTAAAGCCCTGTAAAATGCACCTCATTACCACTTACCTGAATGAGAAATATTCTGTTTTTGTTAAAATTAGAAAATTTCTCATTCCCATGATTCTCCGGAACTCTCGAAATGACACTAAGACTTACCTTTTAAAAACCTAAGATTTGTAATTTAATATCTTTTGCACGCGTCTTAGATGACGCTCCGCACCTTCTGGGGTGTTTAAAAATGCGCTTACAATCTCTTTGGCCATATTGCTGCCAATGATTTTAGCCCCCAGGGTCAACACATTGGCCAGATTGTGTTCCCGTGCGCTTCTGGCTTCTACCACATTATTGCATTTTGCGGCTAACACACCGGGCACGCGATTGGCGGCCATGGCGGAGCCAATGCCCACGCTGTCGATCATAATTCCCCTATGCGCCTTACCGGAAGCCACCCATTCAGCCACCTGAAAAGCAAAATCCGGATAATCGCAGACATCGGGACTGTGCGTGCCCACATCGTACACATGATACTTCTTCTCTCTCAAAAAATCTTTGATCTCTTCTTTTAAATAGTATCCGCCATGGTCGGCACCGATCACTATTTTTTCCGGGCTGGATCCCTGGGCCAGGATTGAGGAATCCGGGGGCGTCTTAACTTCCGATGCTTTCAGAAACTGAACACCCAATTCTCTGGCTTTGTCCCTGGCCAGCGGGGTAATAATGGTTTGGTCCTGAATGTAAATTCGTTTACTTCCTTTTGCCGCTTCCTCTACCATACGTTCGGTTATGATCTTTTTCATCGCCTCTTCCTCTAAACCTGTGCGTTACACGTTTTAATTTCTTTTGATAATCTTTTTTAAGCGTGCAATCCGATCATCCAGCGCTGGATGGCTGGCAAAATAGTTAAATTGCCCCTGTGGAGCATGCATCTCTTTGAACCGTTCCAGTAGATGGATGGCCTCCTGCGGATCGAACCCCGCACTGTACATTAAGCGCGCGCCATATTCATCCGCATAATATTCATTGGTCCGGGAATACTGGCTGCGCACCAACTTTTTAACCACGTTCTGACCATACACCGCAACAAATGAACCCCTTTTAAATATCTTACTCAAAGCCTCCATGGAATAGTTCGCAAGCAATCTTTTAAAGGGATGTCGGGCAATGATGTGCACCATTTCGTGAGCCAGGACAAAAGCCAGTTGGTCTCTGCTCTGACCGATGTTTTGCAACAGGGCCGAAGTCAAAAAGATAAAGCCTCCGGGCAGAGCAAAAGCATTTAAGTCGCTACTTTCCAGAAGCCTGATGTAGAAAAAGCGATCTTCGTTTTTAACTCGTGTTTTCAATTGTTTGAGCAGGACTTCCAGTAACAGCTGGTGTTCCGGAGAATCAAACATAGAGTTTTGCCCCTCAATTTCACGCGCCAGAATACTGCCCAAACGGTACTCGGATTTTAACGCTTCCGATTTTGAACCAATGGCAGAATGGTAGAGATATTTACCCTTTGCCAGTGACTTCCCTACGCGCTTGCCCAATTTGTAAAAAAGATCAGCCATCGCCTTTACACTTTTTTTTAATATTAGAATTTCCTGTGACTCAAATCAAGTGCAATAAATATCGTCTAAACTAAGTTCAAAATCAATCGATACTCAGTAATTGAGTGCAAAAAGTTTAATCTAAAACATGGGGAACCGATGCCCAGAGAAAAAATTTTTATCATTGACGACAATAAGATGAACATTAACCTTCTCAATTCGATTCTGGTCAAAGAAGGTTACCAGATCGCATCCACTCTGGACAGCACGGTCGCTTTCCAGAAAGTTACTGAGGCGGAACCGGACTTAATTCTGTTAGATATCATGATGCCGAAAGTAGATGGCTTTGAAGTTTGTGAACAATTAAAATCTTCGCCACACACCCAATTTATTCCGATCATCTTTCTGACATCACGCAATGATGAAGAAGGGATTAAAAAGGCCTTTGAGCTGGGCGCCGCCGACTATGTGACTCGCCCTTTTAATCGCACAGAATTATTAGCCCGCATCCGAACCCATCTCGATTTGAGTCGCACGCACAAAAAACTTTTAGAGCTGGAACGGGAAAAAACAATTTTGGCCATGGCTGTGACTGCAAATCATGAAATCAATCAGCCTTTAACGGTTTTAAGTGGCAACCTGTTTTTGCTTAAAGAATCGCTGAGTTCCAGACATCTGGACGACAAACAGATAGAATATCTGGAACGCATGGAACGGGCCATCGCCAAAATTAAATTTATTCTGGAAAAATTCCGTCAACCACACTCGGCTAAAATTCAGGATTACATCGAAAACACCAAGATGGTGGTCTTCGAAGAGCATTAATTACACCTGGTACCCAGCGTCGCGAATGGCCTGTTTTACCTGCTCCAGATTCTCTTCATCTTCCAGAAAAAATTCCGCACGGCCGGATTCCAGATCAACTTCGATTTCATCCGTGCCATCGACGGATTGAATGGCCATGGTCACGGCATGCACACAGTGCTGGCAGGTCATGCCCTTGACGTCTAAAACTATCTTTCCCATAATATCTCCTTTATTTTAAAACCAGAGCCGTAATAATTCTTTTATTTCGCTCTGCCTTTTTAACGGCAATTGCGCTTGTTCTTTTTTTAATCTCTGCCATAAACCGGTATCAATCCTCTGCCCTTCAAACCAGGATTCAACCAATTTGAAAACCTGATCGTGGAGGCAAACCTTTTTAAACTTTCCATCTTCCACAAAATATTCCCATTTGATCCGTTTCCCGCTGATGGCGGCCTGCTTGCGGATGAAAGCCGGTGGTGATTCAGCGATATTCCATTCCCAGCTGCGGTATTTTCGCTCAGCTAATTGCCGGATATGGCGCCACTCCTGATCGCTAAACCCATAGACTTGCGGTCTGTTGCCGCAAAACAAAGTGGTTAACGGCTCGCTTAATTCTTCTGCATTTAGCGTTCGTCCGCTTTCGTCGGCCACATTGGTTACCTGACTCTTAATGGATTGCGTGGCATGGCTTTGCACCACGCTCTGCGCCTCTTTGGGCTTTTTTAGTGTTTGACGCAACACATCCAGATGACTGTTGATCAGCAATGTTCCGTGACTCAACATCCGCTGGCGGCTGGTAAACTGGGCATTACCAGAAACCTTTTTGTTGTTCAGCAAAAGATTGTTTCTTTGATCCAGAACCAGGCGAATGCCCTGTTGCTTAAAAAATTGCACAACAGGTTCCAGGAAGGTACGGTATTGATTAAATTGTTTCAACGAATAGCGCGTAATAAAGCTCAGATTTAGATTTCCGGGGTCGTGGTAAACAGCGCCACCACCCGAAATACGACGGAAGATCGGAATGTTGTTCTCCCAGCAAAAAGGCAGATTAACCTCAAGCAGGACATTTTGATGCTTTCCGATGATTACAGAAGGGTTATTCCTGTACACAAAAAAATACGACCGGTGCTCATCCAGATTTCTAACGGCAAATTCTTCAATAGCCAGATTTATAGCTGGATCAAGATTGCCCCGGTTGTCCAGGGCAATACACAATGGATGACTGTTATGGCCCATTATTTGAGCTTGCTTTCCATTTCCTTTTCAATCTGGAACACAGGTTTAATATCCACAGGCAAATCATGTAATTTAGAACGTATTAGCATGATCGGTTCCGATTCCACCGCGTACCTGGCCAGCAGGTTCCTGGCGCCCTGATAATCTCCGGTGGCCTGAATGGTCAGCAGTGTTCGGGCCAGGTCCCGCACGCCCTCTTTAATTTTAGCAAAATTCACCTTAACCCGATGGGCGGCAGGATCGAACTGGTAGGCCCCTTTTTCCAGAAGGTAATTAAAAATTAAAGCGTTGCCGGCACCATGGGCTTCATTAATACCAAACCGAATGGAGCGGAAAATGCCTGCCAGAAACGTGACGTAAATCTCCTTCTCAAAATCTTTTGGATACACTCCTTTTTCGATCATGAACTGATTATTGTACATTCCCAGAACATCGGCTTTGCACTCCTCAATACTGGAATAGGTCTCCTTCAGCTCTTTCTTCACTTCGGTCTGTCGTCCATTGACCACAATTTTTCCGGGCCCCAGACCATGAGAAATTTCATGCATGAGCGTGTGGTTAAAGAAACCTTCAAAGGTCACCCAATCGAGTTGATCGGGGAAAAGCACTTTTTCGGCAATCGGTTTAAGCAATTGCTGAAATTTGGCCTCGTGCAAGTTTTTAAGCATGACTTTTTTCGACCCTTTAGCCTCGCGCACGCGTTCGTCATTGGGCAGGTTAAAGGCCAATGTTTGCACACCGGCTTTGGTGTCGCCGGCCGAGAATACCTCCTGAACAACAACCATGGGAGATTCCGAACCACGATTGAAATTTTTATACTGGTCCGGAATGGGCAGATGTTTTTCCATATCCAGCAGATAACCGGCAAATTTTTCCAATTTTTTACTCTCTTCAGGATCGCGTAAGGTAATAAAGGCTTCAAACGAGGCCTTGTAGTTAAATAGCTCATCTTCATAAACTTCATAAGGGCCGATGATGACTTCAATGGTGTGATCTTTCAAGTCCATCCAGGCCAGATCGCTCTCAAAATAGTCGTTGCTCAAAAAGGCTTTGGCGCGCAGCGTCAGGTATTTTTTCAATGAAGGATTATCGGCAAACTGGGCGGCTGTGTTCAGATAATGCGCAGCTTGGGTCAACTGGTCTTTGTAGTACTCGGAATAAGGGATAGCTACCAACTGCCCGTTTTTGCGGCGAATGACCGTAACCTCTGAGGTAAAAGCCGCTTCATCCTGCGGATGGTTTTTAATCCAGGCTTCAAATTCTTCTCGGGTCATGTCCTGCGGATAAAAGTTGGCGCCTTTGGGTTTTGGCGTTGTGCCAATGAAGGGTTTATTGTGATTCAGTCGGTCAAAGGGGCCGAACATAATCGTAAAGTATTCCAGGCGTAGTTTGTCCAGTGGATCATCGGATTCCTGCAAGCGTTTACGAATTTCATAATTTTTGGCATACACCTGATCCAGATAGATTTCATCGACAATTTTTGCAGCCTGGTAGAGATTTTCCACCACTTTCTGCTGCCTTTCGTCCAGCAGATAATGATCATATTTAATCTCCGTAGGGGCGAACTGGGCAATCATTTTCTTCAACTTTAAAGCCTCCGGATTTTCACCCTTTTTTTGACAGCCGGTCATCCAGACAATGCTGATAATGGCCAGAAAAAGCAAATAATGTTTCATGATCTAACCTCAATGTTTAATTAACATTTTTTGTTTAAAAACAAATCCAACTTACAGCTTGGTCTTTGGTTTTTTCTTACATTGCGATCCATTGTCATTTACTTAAAAACAGTTTAAAATAAAAGAAAGGATTGGCAAACTCCGTTTTCGGAATCTGATTGGCCATCATGCCGCTGATGATCTCCCTTACATGATTGCTGCGGGCTGCTTTTTTAATGACAAAATTGAGCAAAGGTCGAATACGCCCGATGCGTTGCAGTTTTGTGCTGACCTGCAATTCGTCGCCCAGAGCCTGCCACAACTTTTGGTCATAGCGACTTAATGAAGCGGCGCTTACGTCGTTTTTTTTCAGCGCATCGGAAATGACCTGCGAGGCAATCATAGCGGAATAGAGGGCATTGCCGATTCCCTCCCCGGTAAATGGATCGATTAGACCGGCGGCATCGCCCAACAGCACAAAACCCGCTCCGTAATTTTTGCGATGTTTGCTACCCACCGGTAAATTCCAGCCATTGGGTTCCTCAAGCGCTTCGGCTTCTGCAAAGCGATCCGCAAAAAAGGGGCTACGGATCGCTTTTTCCATGGCCTCGGCCAACTGGACTTTGCGTTTTTTGAGGCTTTTGTGCAGCATGCCAATGCCCACGTTGACCAGATCATCTCCGGCCGGGAAGAGCCAGAGGTACCCTGGTTGCACTTCATCAATGTAGTGTAACTCAATTTTATGATCCAGGCCTTTTACATTTCTGTAATACTGACGCAGGGCCACTACCCAATGCTCCGGATCATGCTCATATAAACCGGTCTTCCGCGCCACGATCGAATTAAATCCGTCGGCTCCAACAATGACCTTGCCCAGCACCGTGATGGTGTGCTTCAAGTCGGAACTTTTCGCATCGACTCCGACCACCTGTTCGCCGTCAAAAAGCAGACGATGCACCTGATAACCTTCATATACCGTGTCCGCTTCTTTGCGCACCTTCTGGAACAAAAAGTTGTCAAAGTGCAGACGACGAATTACCAGTCCTGGAGGAATCCCCTGGCGTTTATCGCCCAGCAAAGGGATCGTCACCGTATCGTGATCCGGATTGCCAAACGTAATGGCTTCAATTCGGGCTGAAGGCAGGGTTACAACTTCTTCCAGCAGTCCTAACTCCTTCAGGATCGTCATGGATTTGCCAGAAATAGCATCGCCGCAAATCTTATCGCGCGGGAATTGCGCTTTTTCAAGCAGGCAAACCTCCAGGCCCTGACGAGCACAAAACAGAGCGGCCGCCGATCCGGCTGGCCCTCCTCCTACAATAACAACATCATATATTTTGGACATGTGATCGGTTCCATTGTTTATTCGCTTAAAAACTCAAGTACTTCCCGAATGCGCTGTGCACAGACGCGACAAAAAGGTTTGTCCCCATTGCGGAACATGACACAATCCAGCATGGGCCGGTACATGCCAGTGGACACGTACCCGGCCCCTTCAAAGGCGCCAACTTTTCCCGAATAGGGATCGTGATATAAAATATCTTCCATTAATTGATTGTATTCTTTCTGCAAGGTAGCAACTTCTTGCTGCTTCTGTTTGATCAGTAAGGAATCGGCGCCATTTTTGCTTAAGGTGGCCAATTCCTCATGCAGTTGCCGGCGCTTCTTTTGATATTCCGCCTGAAGGCGATCAAATTCTTCTTTGCGCCAGGGAGTGGGAATGGGAGTGTCCGGATCGACCAGCGTCTTCCATTTCAAGTGTTTGACATCCAGCAGGCGCGTAATATTGGGCTCAGTTGGTTCCACGCCAGGCGGATAAAATTCGTCATACGCCGTGCTGGAGGCGTAATATTCATCGGCCAGACCGGCAAAGGAGTGTCCAAACTCGTGAATGAAGACGTTTTCACTAAAAGCATTATCGGTGGTAAAATCCATGTAAAAATTGTAGATTCCGCCGCCCCCGTAACGCTCCTGATTGACCATAATAATGATGGCATCATGGGGCACAGCTGAAGCCATATCCTGCATGGCGCGATTCTCTTCGGTTAACAGGTAACGATAGGAACCCATGGAATTAAATGTACAGCCCAGCGCTGTATTCCGGAATTTGCCATGCGTTGGTTCGTCACAACCCTGCTCTGCTGAGGGTTTGTACACACCATACAGATTGATTTTATCCTTAAAGCGTTTGAAAGGTTGTTTGTTAAGTAAGATGTTTGTGTAACGTTTTAAATCCGCCCGGAATTTGGCGCTGTCGCGAATCGTATAGCCTTCGGATAGGAAGACAATGTCCACATTTTCATGATATCCGCCGTTGTGGTGCGCTTTAATGATGCGTACGCCCGGAGCTCTGTTTTCATTATTAAGCTGAATGTGGTTGGGATCAATGCGCTGTTCAAAGATGACGTGTAGGGTATTTTGCTTGTCTCGGGCTAAAAGTCGGAAGCAAACGGTCTTTTTAGGGAAAGGAATTAAAGCGCTTTCATGGTAGGCGCGTTGCACGCCCTGATGAGCCATGGTCGTTGTCTGGTACTCGCCAAAGTAGGAATTAAATCCTCTGGAGAAAAGCAATTGTTTAGCGCTGGAATCGAAGACCTGAATGGAGTACTTCCCATTATCAAAAGGATCAATCAATTTTGACCTGGGGCCTGACCAGAATTTTAACAAATAGAATTGATCCATGGTAATCGTTTCTTTTTGCTGATCACCGATATGGAAATAATCAATCCGTAAAGTGCTGTCTCTAAAAAACGATTCAAATTGGGGTTGGCCCAATACCATTGAAATTAACAGCACGGACCATAAAGCCAATTTCTGCGCCATGCGTTTTCTCCATCTTTTTAAAAAATAGAATTTCTTAAATTAATTCATTGCATGCAAATGTGAGTTAATCAAGAATGCAGCTTGTTTTCTCAAGCCAAAATAGGCAGAGAAGGCAGGAAAGATAATGAGGTGTGTTTTTTCACTGATTTTGTAAATTTATAAGGCAGCATAGCCGCAACCAAAAGTGATAGAAACTGTTTTAATCACAATTATATTTCGCGCAGATTCAGCAGATATTCGCAGAAATAATTTAAACCAATTCTTCAACACGTCCTCCCTAAAACAGCATAAAAATTTTCGCATCCCGCTAAGCGGGATTATAAGTTTTGAAGGAAGTATTCTAACCATCAATTTCTCTGTAATTTGCATAACATGTAATCACAATTCGTTTAAAAGTTTTTAAAGCTTTCTACCTGTTTTTCGAATCAAAAAGCAGATTTCATGGCACATGCGTTTCGCGCGGATTTTTTTGAAATGATTTCTTCCATCATCTGGTAAATACTTTAAATGGGCTGCTCAACTTTTTCGCCATTCGCTAAAATCTTGCAAGTTTGACAAAAATTTACCAAACTAAAAAGAAAAAAGGAAAGTGAGATGCCTACAAACTGGAGTCGATTTACCAGCTGGATGGAAACGTTGTTGCCCGCCCTACCCGGCTTCACCTATCTAAAACATTGGCAACCCAATCCACAAAGCGCTGAAAGTTCTGCTAAAAAAATAAAAACCTTTTTTGAAAGCGGCCTGATCTTCCTGTTTGCCGATCATCATCCTGCCTGGGAAAAAGCTAAAAACTATTTGCAGAATTTCAAAAATGAACCACAGTGGGCCAACGCTGCCCGTTTTATTTTTACTGTGCGGCAGAAAATCAAAAATGAAATTGAGCAGGCAGACCTCTCTGAACCATTAGAAAAATTCGACTTTGGTGAGCAACCTTTCCTGCAATCCTGGCGCGTCTTCTTTCCCGAAGGCCTTGCCGTCTATCAAAAGTATCGAGAAGCCGAACGGCAATTACTCTACAAACGACAGGTAATGATTACACAAAAAAATCCACGCCCTATCAGCGACCCGGCCAGACAAATTTTGTTTACTTCAAACGTGCTGGTCCGGCCGCCCTTAGGCAACGGATTAAACCTTGCGCCGGAGCTGAAAAGAGTCATCGAGGCGCATGAGGATGAAACTCAACAATTCTGGTACGATCATCCCATCCCTCTGGATGCGCCCGCTCAAAACAACGAAATCCTTTACGGTTTGCAGGGCCTGGACGACGCGCTGGAATTTGAAAAACAGCGCGGCAATCTGTCTGAAGGTCAAAAATTGACCGTCTTGCTCTCCTGTTCGGTCACCCATCGCTATTTGCAGCAAATCGCCCGGCAATATGTGCGCCAACTGTTTGAGGAACATGGCCGATTTAAACACCTGAACGTTTTTCTGTTCACCGAGCAGGATTGTCGGGAAATCGTCGAGCACGTTTTGTGCCCGGCGGCCCGCAGCTATTTAAACCTAACCTGCGAACATGAATCCTTTTCCGTATTTGGCACGGATGGCGAATATGGACGTCATTACTCCTTTTTGAAAGCCATCGCAGCTTTCTGGCAAACAATGATTGATCCTCAGATTCAGGCCACGTTTAAAATCGATCTGGATCAGGTGTTTCCTCAGGAGGCCCTGGTCAAAGAAACGGGTAAGTCCGCTTTTGAACTTTTTCAAAGCGATTTGTGGGGAGCTGATGGCAAAGATTTTCAAAATCGTGCTGTACATTTAGGCTTGATTGCCGGGGCCCTGGTGAATGCCGCGGACATTGAACAATCGCTGTTTACGCCGGATGTTCCCTATCCGAATGAACCGCGCAGTCCTGAGGAACATATTTTCTTCAGCCAGTTGCCCCAGGCCCTTTCCACCCGCGTGGAAATGATGACGCGTTACCATGAACCGGAATTGGATGGCCAGAAACGTTGTTTACAGCGCGTTCATGTTACGGGCGGTACCAATGGGATTCTGGTCAGCGCTCTGTTTAAGTATCGGCCCTTCACGCCCTCTTTTATTGGCCGAGCGGAAGATCAGGCCTTTCTTCTGAGTGTGTTCAATGACCGGCAGCCATTACTGCGTTACGTACATCAACCCGGGTTGATCATGCGCCATGACAAGGAGCTCTTTGCCCAGGAAGCCATCCGCGCCGCAAAATTGGGTAAAATCATTGGCGACTATCAGCGCATGCTCTATTTTTCGGCTTACGCCAGAACCATTACGCGCGATATCCAGACGGTGAAAAATGAGTTGGATCCTTTTACCGGGAGCTTCATCTCCCGTATCCCGACGACCGTTTCCATCCTGCGCTTTATGGTAAAAGGCCTGGAACTGAGTCAGAACGACGATCCGGAACAGGCAGAAGCGTTTTTGCACATGGGCGTGGAACGCCTTACCGGAACGATGCACTTTGTCCATGGCAATCCTTCGCCCTTTGAGGAACAACTGAAAAAAGAACGGCTGAGCTGGAACCGGTATTACGACCTTTTACAAGTTGTAAATCGAAAAATCAAAGCCCATGAGCCTTTTGCCCTTAAATTGCAAAAATCGGCCGCCCGCATTGTAGCTGAATGCCGACTGTGAATTTTTCCGCCTCGCCTTTTTTGAATACTTCCCTTAAAAGATCTATTCCCGCCATGTCGGGATGAGAAAATTTTTGTTCAGTGTGAAGAACCAAAACCGTTGAATTGTTGATTTGTTGAATGGTTGAATGGTCTTTCCCAGAGAATCTGGATTTCCGCTTCACTACAGCAGGCTGCGCCTTGCCAGACTGGCGCCCGTTTTTTTAAAGGTTGGGGCTATGCTGACTTAGCAGAAGGGAGCATTAAATTGTGTCATTCCACAAGCCATTCCAGTATGCCGGCCGAAACCTCTTTTTTCAAGCGCACCTGCAGGCGTAAGGCGCTGGTTCTTACAGGTGAAAAAGGAAAGTCATTGAATGTATTGGCTTCAATTTGATCAGCGCCCAGTCTTTTCAGCAAAACCCATTGGCTCCCCTGTTTAAAAAACAACTCGGCCGTTTGTGGCAAATCGCATCCGCCTCCTACAGAGCGATCGCTGAACCAGTATATTTTACAGCTGTTAATCGGCGTAGGCTCAGAGAAATAGTATTCCAGCCACTCCTGAGCGCCTTTGTGATTCCACCATGTAAAACGCGGAATGCTCACGTCAGAGGACGTTTCCGGCCAGATTCCGTCATTAACCGCTGTGGGCTGATCCAGTTTCCAGACATGAGAGACTTTGACTTTGGCTCGTCGGCCTTTATGGTTCAAAGGAAACGGTCGGGCAACCTCGGGGCGGGAGGCCAACCACACGGCCATCTCTCCTGGCCCACGATGAGCCCAGGCGTAATAGAGGATTAAAAACAATTTCGTTTTTTTGAAACCGGAATTCGTGGCATGATACGCAGTACCCTGCACCACCCCAACCCCTTTTAACAGAGCGGGATGGAAGGAAAATTGCAGGCTCGATTCTTCAGGCAAATAGAGATCCAACACATGCCCCTGATGATCAGTCCCTTCGGCACAAAAGACAATCGGGCCGCGTGTAATGGCCACTTTATCCCTGTCAACCAGCACCCTTTGATCGGCTCGCAGGCGTTGCACGTGCATGGGGAACAGGATCCGTAATAAATCGCCTTTTTGCCAGGTTCGGCGAATGACAGCAAAACCGTTTTCCATCGTAAAATTCAGCGCCTGACCATTGAGCCAGATTCGGGTTTGGGCTGGCATAGGATCGCTAAAAGAATAAAGATCGCCGGGCAGAGGTTTGTTTTGCGCCCAGCAGGGAATGCGGACTTTTAAGGTAAATTCTTGGGCTTTCTGCGGCTCAATGGAGACCTGCACCTCACCTTCCCAGGGATATTGCGTGCGTTGTTGCAGTGTAACCTTTTGTCCATGGAAATGGACCTGCGCCCGACTGGTTACAAAAAGATTCAGATAGATGGACTGCGCATCCTGGGCGTACACATAGCCGGGCAAAGAAGGCAAGAAACGTACCACATTGGTTGGGCAGCAGGAGCAATCAAACCAGGGGCTGCGTGCATAATTGCCTGTGGATTCCAGCGGATTGGGGTAAAAAAATTCCATGCCGTCTAGAGAAACGCCTGCAAGAAAACCGTTGTAGAGAGTTCGTTCGAAGACATCCAGGTATCTGGCCTGGCCATGTAAAAGAAACATTCGATAATTCCACAACATATTACCAATGGCCGCGCAGGTTTCATTGTAAGCCGAACGGTTCGGTAATTCGTAGTTGGCGCCAAAGGCTTCGCCATGGGAGCGGGCCCCCACGCCACCGGTAATGTACAATTTTTTGTTGACCACGTTTTCCCAGAGGCTGTCCACAGCCGCCTGATATTCCGGGTTCCCGGTTAAAGCCGCAATATCCGTCATGGCCGAGAACATGTACATGGCCCGCACCGCATGACCTATCGCTTCCCGCTGTTGCGTAACGGGCAGATGGTCCTGCACATATTGGGCTGTAAAAATACTGTCGTAAGCAGCCCGATGTTCATGACGTCCCCGTTGATCTAAAAAGAACCGGGCCAGACGCAGATAACGCCGGTCGCCTGTAACGCGGTACAATTTAACCAATCCGATTTCAATTTCCTGGTGGCCGGGCGGATCGTACCGTTTGCCCGGGCCAAATGTTTTTAAAATGAGTTCAGCATTTTTCAAGGCCACGTTGAGCAAAGAGCGCTTACCGGTGGCCTGATAATAAGCAACGGCTGCCTCGTACAAATGGCCTACATTGTACAGCTCGTGAGAGTGATTTAAAAAAGACCAGCGTTCTGAACCAGTATTGGGCGGTAAATGTTCACGGTCAATGGTGCGACAGGTGTACAGGTAGCCATCGTCTTCCTGGGCAGCCGCAATCAGAGTGATTATGGAATCGAGGTAAGCCTCCAGACGCCGGTCCGGAAAATTGCTTAAACTGTACGATGCGCCTTCAATGATTTTGTACACGTCGGAATCATCATACCTTCTCCCGACGAACGGGCCGGCCTTCAATCCGGCGGCTCTGGCAAAATTATCGATGCGACCGGTTTCTTCGCATTTGTTGAAATCATAAGGTATGGTTACCCGGCGATTGATCTCCAGGCGCATTTCCCAGAAATGATCGTTAAAGTGCACGGCAGTAAAAGGAACTGGTTTAATGAGATAATCCGCCATTCTTTCTGGCTGGCAAAACGAGAGCAATGCCAGCAGAAAAGTTAAAACCAATTTTTTCATTCAACCCCCTGGAATGAGTTATTGCAAATAAGGTACAAAGGGAAAGAAAGCCAGGCAACCGAAAATTTTCTTTTTCGAGTTCGGACAGCCTGGTAGTGATCTGGCAATTGCCTATTTGAATACTGCTATTAAAAGGTCTAAGGCATCAAAGATTTAAACAACCACAAGGAGCACGGAGAAGCCTTTTTTAATTAAAAAGTACTAATTATTTTGTGAAACGGCAAGTTTTGCCCTGGAAAGGCGAAGGACCGTACTGAGTGTCATTCCGAATTCCCGCTTTAGCGGGATGAGGAATCCCTTACACTTGCAAACAATTTGCAAGCGAACGTAACTCGAGCTTTAGCTCGAGACTTTGTAAGGGCGAAGCATTTTTTGAAAAGTCTTTCTCAAGAGCGATTTAACTTTTACACAAAGAGGTTGCGTTAATTGGAACAACCTTCAGGAAAATGCTTCGCCCTTACGCCTGAGAAAGATTTCTCCGCTCTGAAGTTCGCTTTCGCTCCGCACATCGGTCGAAATGACAATCATTGAGGCTTTGTGCCAAGCATCATTCCAGATCCCGAAACTCGGGGACAGGCCTGTCTGGACGGCTGTCCA
>NZ_JBSMDE010000191.1:0-29435 GCF_056497305.1 Caldithrix sp.
GATCTTTCCAGAAACCATTTTTCATGAGCAGCGTATCGCCGGCCTGGATGTTGGAAAGCTGCGCCTCAATTTCCTGTGCGTTTTTCACCAGAATGTTTCCGGCCTTCAGGTGCCATCCGCTCAAAACCAAAAAAAATAACCAAATTCTAACAACCCATATTCTGAAGTTATCCATAGTGTCCAAATCCATTCCATAGTAAAAACAGGGCTTTTTTTCTTAGCCCTGTTTTTTGTTGCGGTCCATTAATCTAAAACACACATCCCTGTGTATCAAATAATCCATTATTATTTAACAAGCAGCATCTTTTTAACCGCATGGTGTGTCCCATCCGTTAAACGGTAAAAGTAAACGCCGGAAGCCAGGTCACCGGCCTCAAAAGTAACCTGATGGACACCCGGTTGCTGAAGCCCATTGACCAGGGTTTTCACCATCCTGCCCAGACGATCGTAAATTACCAACTGCACATAGGCCTTTTTGGGCAATTCGTAACGAATATTGGTCTGTGGATTGAACGGATTGGGGAAGTTTTGCTCCAGTTTAAAAGAACGAATTACAGAACCCGGTTCATCAATCGCTGTGCCCAAGACAAACACGGCTGTAATATTTTTGGCCGCATCCACTGTAATGGAGATTGGATTGTCAGAGCCGCTGGCATCGCCCTGCCATTCTTTAAATTGCCAGGCCGAATCCGGAACGGCTGTAATGGTAACCGTTGTGTTCGGATCATAACAACGCCCCTGCAATGGGGGATCAAAAACCAGATGTCCGTTTCCTTCGATTTGATAATTAAATGGGATAACGGTTGGAGTTTCGGTGGCCCAGTTCAGGTCGCCCAACGCACTGCCATCATGCGCTGAAAAATAGGCATGCGACCCGGGTAGCAAAGTCCAATCCAGATTAGCGGCATCTTTAAATTTAGGATCAAAGCCCCAGATGGTGGTCGTATCGGTACCCTGCCCGTTATTTTTGCTGACATAGATTAATTTATCCGGCTCGTAAGTGCCGTCAAGGGTGGTTACCATAAAGGTATCCACATGACTGATGGTTGATCCTTTCTGTTGTAATTGCATGATGAAATCATCCCGGCCATGGGTAGAAAGCCGCGAATTAGCAACAATGATATCTCTGGCGATGGTGTTTTGATTATTCTTAATGTACATAACACGCGTGGCCGAATTGTAAAAGGTCAGGTGTTCCAGTAAAACATAAGCATCGGCCGTAGAAGTGTCCTTATCTGCGTAAAAGCGAATGCCTTCGGCATTGCAACGTGTAAAAGTACAATTTCGAACGATCAGGCTATCGCATGTCTTTTCGGTAGCCCACTTTTCCGTATCGGAAAGACGGATGGCTTCGTAGCCCGTACCATCAATAAAGCAGTTTTCAAAACGAACCGTGCCGACCTTAACTTTTGCCACTTTAAAGACATGTCCATCCTTTGTGGGATCTTTATCCTGGTAAAAATTGCGAAAAATACAGTTTTTAACTGTAATGTCGGCATCGGGGTCTACTGTGTAACCCCGTTCGGTATCATTATCGCAGCGCAAGGCGTATTTCATGCCATGACTGCGTTCATGCCCGCCGTCAAAGATAACACCTTCTACGGTAAAATCGGCGTAGATGCGCAAAATATCCAGGACTTCGCCATTGGCGTCGCTATTGGTTAAAATAGGGGGTTCAGCCAGTCCGGGCTTGGCCATGATCACCAGCGGTTCCAGAATGGCCAGGTGCATGGTGTCTGTAGTGGTGTAAACCCCGCCGGGTGTGGTCAGCAAAATCGTATCAATATTGGCCGTAAAGGCATAATCCAGGGCCAGTTTAAAGTCATATTGATCCGTTACCTCGATGTTAGTAGCCTTCAATAGGGATGTGCCAGCCATTAAAATGGCTGCAACAAATAAAAGGTAAACGATACGTCTCATAAAAACCTCCTCTTAAAATTGGTAAACATAACCTAAACTAATATTTTGTAATTTTTCTGTAGTATAATTGGTGTTGCTGAAATAGGTATCATGGTATTTCAAACTGCGCAGTTCGGTGGCCATGATCAGGCTGCCCAGAGTGCCCAGGGAAATCCTGGCTCCAAAAGTAACGGATATTTTATCGGGGCCGCGTTCGCTGTAGGCAACGCCATCCGGCACAAACACCGCAGGCTCCCATCGATAACCGGCCATCAGTGCAAGAAAATCATTTAACTGATAACGCGCGCCAAACATGTAGCTGTGCTGATCTACCCATTTACGAAAGGTTGTGTCGTTGCGCGCCAGTTTAAAGTTGCCCTGACTGTAAGGAGCGTATCGATACTGAACGGTAAACAGAAACGATTCAACAGGCCGAAAGCCTACACCAAACTGGTAGATGGCCGGAATTTCAAAACGATCTTCACCGGAAATGGAATTCTGGCTGCGACTATCGGCCGTTTGCTGTGTTGTGCTGTAGTTCCATTTGCGTTTCAAAGTTTGCGGCAAGCTGACATTCAGCCCCAGTGTAAGATGGTCGAAACGATATTGTAAGCCTATTTCAGCGCCTATCGTCGAAAAATCGGATTGGCCGCGTTCCTCATAGTTCAGCGTATCATAGGTAAAAAAGAATCTGTTTTCATCGATCAAACCGAAATAGCCCATTTTGTTAAGCTGCATGACATCGGTGCTTTTTCCCATGGTGTAATCCAGGGCCAATCCAAGGGAAAAGCGCTCGCTAAACTGTCCTGCTAGAGCAAATCGAAACGATTTTAAATTTCCGGTACGTTGTCGCAGATATTTAAACCAGTTTACATTTAGCGTATCACCGCCATTGACTCTGGGCACCCAACCTTCGTAGCCGTTGTAACCCACATGGGGCAGCAGATAGGTATCGTTTCGGTCAAAATCAAGAAAATTGACTTTTTGCTGATAAGCCGCAGCCAGCACCAGCTTTTTATTCAAGAACCGGAAAGGCAGCGCCAGGGCCAGACTATTGAACACCGGAGCTGATTTTTCTTTGACCCAGTCTGCCGCCTCTTTACTGTCTACGCGTTTTCCTTCGTCACTGGGCGGATTGACAACGTAAGAGGAATCCAGAGCCAGGTCCCGATCCAGTACGCCGTTGTTTTTGGGATCGGGCACGTACATGCCTTCCAGATAAAAGGGCAGGGTCACAAAGTAGCGATCGGGCCTGTAAACCTGATTTTCCCACCAGGTTTTTTTGTAGTAGTTGGCATTGAGTGAAAACGTCCATTTTTGCAAGGAGGTTAAACCGGCCGTATTGTTAAACAGGTTGTCTATTTTGCCAGAGACCGCAGTAAATGCCCCTCCCATGGCCATGGATTCGATGCCACCTTCCACCTTTTCGTCCAGGCCCTGAAAGGAAAGCCAATCCCCACGGTGTTGTGCCGTTACTATTCCGGCTAGCAGCAAAATGAACCAGACAATCTTTAGATATGATTTTTTCATTGCTTTCTCCAAACTATTTCAAACTGATGCCAAATGAAAAACGATGAACGCTGTTGAGAAATTCGCCGAAATCGTTAAACGCATAATCAATTCTGTAATTTCGGAAATTCAGGCCAAAGCCCAGAGCCAGACCTTCGGTATCGTAATTGATGCGGTAGCCCCCTCGCAAGAAGAGGATGTCCTGAAAACTGTATTCCAGCCCGATGTTGTATTGCTGATCATAATCACGCGGTTGAACAAGCTCGGCTGCCAGGATCAATCTTTGCCTTTTGGTCTTAAAAAAGAGCGCCTGTTCGCTATCCAGTAGATTAGCGGAAATACCGATATTCATTAATTGCGGCAGGGGATAAGACTGATCGATGTATTTAACTTCTGGACCAAAATGGCGCACCACGGCCGAAAGTTTTAGCGACCGAAATCCGGTATCGTAAAGTAAGCCAGCATCAAACATCACAGCATTATGAAAAACAGCGTAATTATCTTCTGCCCGGGCATAGGGGCTGTGGAAATCCATGTCCTCTCTGGCAAATTTAGCCGTCAGTCCAAATGAAAATTTGTTGGTCAGGCGTTTGGCAAAAGACACGCCGGCCACGACGGCATAGGGATTAATGGTCTCTCCGGTTAAACCGGGGTTGTACACTTCATTAACAAACCCCAGCGCATTCACACTGGTCACTTCAATGTTTCCGTAATCGGCCAGCATAAATTGCAAACCAAGCGTCCCGGCCAGCCCTAAAGGAATGGAAACCGAAGCGGACATGTGTTTGACATCCAGAAAATAATCCATGTAAGACAGATTGAAATCGATTTGCTGCACGCGGGTAAGAGCCGCCGGATTCCAGAACACGGCATCGGAATGATCGGCCACAGCCGTGTACGCCCCGGCCATACTCATGGATCGGGCGTCGGCAACCACTTTCAAGAACTGAAAAGAAGTGGTTCCCACCTTTTCAAAAGCTAAAGCCGACGAAAGAGCCAGACAGCTTAGCACAAGTATCGATATGATTCTTCTCATTTTGCTCTCCACTTCTTCTTACTTGATGATAATAAATTTTCCGCTGGTCTGCTCGCCCATGGGCGTGGTGACCACGTAAAAATAGATGCCAGAGGCGATATCCTGCCCGTTCCGTGTGACCTGGAACCATTCCGTAGAATAAACAGGATCGTTATGCTCGATGGTTTGAACCAGTTGTCCGGAATAGGAAAAGATGCGAATTGTACATCTTCTCGGTAATTTGTAAAAACCAATTTTCTTGTCCACTTCCCCTGTTCCCGTAAATCCAGATTTCAAGACAAAAGGATTGGGCACTACATGTACATCGCTTAACTGTTCCACGGCTCCGATATTCTTTACGTGTTTGGTGATATTGGTTTTGCCGCTTTCATGGCCATTGGCATCAACCGAAGTAACTGCGTAATAGCGCGTTTCCCCTATTTTAAATTTTTGTCCTTTGTCAATTACTTCATAAAAATCCCCGCTTCTCTGCCCCACTGGCACTGTGGCTATTAACTCCCAGGGGCCCATGCCCATCACACCGCGATAGACATTGTAGTGATCCACTTTCCCGGTTAATCTCGGGGCATCAAAACTTTCTACCTGGGATCCCCAGGTAATGCGCACTTCTGCTTTAGGCGTATTTTCCACGGTAATGGCCGGCGCCGGTGGAGGAATGGGGATGGCGTAAATCCCGTGACGCGGATTGTCTTCCGGCCAGACAGGAATTTCGGGCTCATGGCCTAAATAGGCTTCAAAGGCTTTGTGAGCCACCTGCTGGACATTTCGCACATCGGAATTCACATAATCGGGATAGCCATATTTCGTTAAATAGCCCTCTTTGGTGTAATCCTGACCGTTGTATTTTACCGGACGGTTCCAGGAGGGAATTCGGTTCCACTGCTGCAAAACACCCTTCACCGCCGGGCCGCCCTCAACGCGTTTACCGTCCTGCGCGCCGTAGCCCACAACCTCGGCGATGGAGTAATACACTTTATCTCCATGGTGCAGGGTGTACGGACCAAACACGGTGTGCTTCTGGCCGGCATCCACGCTCTGGCGGTAATTGAAGGCCGCCCGCCCATACCACCGCGGACTGGGCACCTCAGGCCAGGTGGTGCTGCCTTCGCTGTAAACCCCGCTCCAGCGATTGTCCGGGTTGATGGACATATCCTTCATTTTGGAGCTTCTGGTATTGCCCGTGCTCACTTTATTGGACCAGGGCTGTTTGATGTGTCCGTGTTCATCTATCTCAAAATATTCTCCGGCTACCGTGCGTAGGATGTTGACCGCTTCCGATTCATTCCGTTCCGGATTGAAGGGATCGACAATAGCCAGGTGTGTGGTGTCATAGTACAGAACGCAATACCCGGGCGCCTGTGGGCTTAGCAAACCTCCGCCCAAATATCCAGTTTCAGCCTGGTATTGGAACAGATCAAAATTTGGTTCCGGTTTAGCCCATTCTTCCCGCAAGTTGGTACGTAAATTTAAATTAAAGGCCAACCAGTAATCGGCATCCCAGAAGGTATTCTGATCCCCCCGATAGATGCCGCCTTCGTATTTCCAGACCTGATAGGTTCGCTGATAACCGTACATGGAAGGGGCAAAGCCGTAAATGAACAGAGCCATAAAATCTTTTAAGGTCGTGGTCTGTTCAATGGTTTCCGGATTTCCATCCGTGTCGCCGGTGTATTCCAGTTCATATTCATAGATAATAAAATCATCGTAATCCGGATAGCTCCATTGCCGGGAAGTACGGGTAACGGTAACTCCCAGGGGCGTAGCCCATTTAGCAATGATAATCTGTTCGGCCTCGTCGGGGTCATAATCCGGATTCAATTCACCGTTTGGCAAGACCGGGTAGTTATCAATTTCTTCCATCGATAGAGGAAAACTCCAGACGCCCACCACCTTTTCCGGCGAGCTTGCGCCCACGCCTCCACACAAGGCGTAAATACGATTGTCTTTGCCCGGTTTACCATCCAGATTGGCAGCCATGTACATGCCGGCGCCCAAAATATTGTGCTGACCGCTGTATTCAATCCCCTCAACAATGGCAGCGGAATAGGGAGGCCATTCCATAACCGGCGTGGTAGCGCGGTTACCGGCTTCTCCGGTCTGCCATGGACGGCCAATCGTTCCATCATTAAATACGGTTTCGTGCAGCATACCCCGATCGTGAATGCGATATTCAAGCTGTGCTTGCAATCCTGCAACAATGGTCAAAGCCAAAATGATCGATGTTGTCCACTTTTTTATCATTTTTCACCTCATTCATTTAAAATTCAAAAATCAAACCAGTTCGATAATGACGCGGTTGATTGCTTAACATATAAATGGCCTGGCTGGTAGTGTACGGAGCATATTCGTCATAAATCAGAACATTCTGCCCCTGTTCCCAGCGCGCCGTCTCACGTTCGTCGTTAAACGTTCGGGAATAATGAAATACTTTTTCATTAAGCAGGTTGAAGCCTTCCATGTACCAGGTCATTCGGGTACCTCCAAAACGGAACTTCTTTTGAATACGCATCTTCCATTCATGTTCGGTTGGCGTACGTTTGTTGTACTTTAAGCCCTGTCCGCTCTCATCCCAGGTGTAGGGACGCCCGGTCATCAGGCGATAGGTGGTACTGACTGAAAATTCGCCGAAGGGGTAAAGACCGGCAATCGCTGGTCCCCACTCTTTGTCGGTACTGTAACGCACATTGAACAATAATTTGTGTGTGCGATCGTAATCCAGGTAAACATCTTCAGGATCGGGCAGCTTGACGCTACCATAGGTGGGATCCGGATTTTCGAAATAGATCACCGGGGCATTAAGATCGTTACTACTCTTGCCTTTTGCCGCTTCATAATTGTAGCGCACATAGCCCTGGAGGCCGTGCCCTACTTTTTCCAGACTGATATGGAAGCCCTTGATATCGGCATAGTCCCGGTTGACGTAGGTGCGGTACTCTTCAAAATTTTTATCCTTGTAATAAGCGCTTTCGACCAGATTTTTCACGTCTTTGTAATAAGCGCTTACATCCAGACGAAAACCGAAAGGCAATCCCTGTACCAGCCCCACGTCGTAGGCATTGGTTGTCTCGGGTTTAAGCGCCGGATTGCCCAGCACATCCACATCCTGATTCAATGTAATCTGATTGTAAAACAACTGATTAAAGTTGGGCCGTTGTGTAAAGGTCCCATAATTCATGTGAAATACAGAATGTTCGGAAACGGGGAAAGAGATGCCGATTCTGGGCTGTAATCGGCTGTAAAACCTGGTATGAATTTTAAAATCGGGTTGACGTAATGGGGAATACCTATCGCCATAATAACTGGTGTTGAGCTGGTAAAAATCCCAGCGCAGACCAACATTGGCAATCATTCCGGCAAACTCCATTTTATCCTGAAAATAGAGTGCCCCTTCATAAGGGAAGGCATTGAATTTTACTTTTCGGTAATTCCCTTTGGTCGTAATATTCATATCCATATCTACATTCACATCGTAATAGAAAAACTGCAGGCCTGTTTTGATTAGGTTGTGCGTATTTAACTGACTACTCACACTGCCCTGCAAATTATAGGTGGTTGTACTCTGATTTCCAAAGTCATCCGAAGGCTGACCGATACGGTGAAAGGAAGGCGAGGTGTAGTTGGTCCAATTGGTGCCGTTCGAATACTCTTCGTAAAATTCGCCAGGATGCATCAGTTCAATGCGTTGCTTCATATCCAGATCGAGCACACTGAGTTGTAAGTTGGAAAAGGTCGATGGCGAATAGACTTTGTTCCATTCAATACCATATTGCCTGGTCAGGGTTTGAATGTACAGGGCATTCATAGAGCGATCAAACATGTAGCGTAAAAAATTGGAAAGCGTGTAGTCATGATCCAGATTGAGCAGAAAGGTAAATTTAAACTTATTGTTGGCATTGGGTCGATAGGCCCAGTTAACGAGCATTTGTCGATTCATGATGGGTTGCGGCAATGGCACAATGGGCGTTTCCGTGGTTTGTCTGGCGGCAAAAAAGATGGAAGAGTGTTTGGTAATCGGGCCGCCCGTTGTAAAATCCAGACGCGTATCCATGGCTTTGGGCGTATTCATGCCTATCTCCCGAAAAGCCTGTTCGTAGGCCAGCTGTCCCAATCTGGCGATCTTTAAAGAATCATCGCGTGTGTAAAAGACCGGCGGCCAGACAATTCTTGTAGGAAGGTAAGCCGGTCCGAAACCATATCCAAGATCGTACAGCGGTTTACCCGGATTTGTGGGATTTTCTTTCATCCATTCGTCCAGATTGGAGAGCAGAGCCTGAAAGTAGAGATTTTTAGGATCATAAGGATTTCCCTGCCAGGTTTTGTAATAGGGCAGGGTTGTGGCCATTTCCATTCGACTTTGCCAGCGGCTGCCGCCCTCTTTAGGAACCATGTTAACCACACCCGACTGAGCGTTTCCGTACTCTGCGCTAAATCCGCTGGTGTACACTTCCACTTGCTCCAGGGCGGTAACGATAGGACTAAACGCACGGCGGTTGTTTAGCGGATTTACGATCAGACCACCGCCTAAGAGGTAGGTCGCTTCTCCCACGCGGCCACCGCGGAAGTGGTCATCGACCACATCGGCCTGCAATTGTAAGATGTCATTCACATCCGCCACACCGGCAATGGCCTGAACCTCGCCCACATCATAGGTTTGCTTGGTAGCGGTCAGGTCCTTTTCCACTGCAGCCGGTCGGTAGGCCACAACCTGAATCGTTTCGCCCTGATACACTTCGGGCGAAAGGGCTACATCCAGACGCGTGGTTTTATCGACATTCACGGCTACTCTGGTAAAGCGTTGAGCCCGGTAGCCCACAAAACTGACTTCAATTGTGTACAATCCCGGCCGTAAATTTAATATGAAATATTCTCCCTCTACATCGCTAGCCGCTCCGGCCGGTACATTCAACGGAATTTCCTGATCATTTTCCCAGCGAGCGAGAACCACAATATTTGCACCGGGCAATGGCTCACCAGTTTCAGCATCGGTAATCACGCCTGCCAATTTCCCTGTATTGCCAGCCTCTGCCAGCCGGCCCCCCAGGAAGAACAGAATCAGCACAAGAAACATGCGAAGCACTTTATTCACGATAAGCCCTCCGATTTATGGTTTTGCTTTAAGTTTTTTAAATTTTTAGTTGAAAAACAGAAATACATGACTGTTTTCCTCCTGTTTCCAGAATGTTTGCTAATGGTTTTTGCCAGCCGCTCCCCAAAAACTGTATGCTCATTGTTTCGCCAGAAATTTGTTTAACAAGAATTTGTAACGGTTGTGTGAAAACGGTCTGTCTTCCCCGATAGTACATTTGCCTCACGTCCAGTAACAAAAATGGCTTCCCCGTTTTTTCCACCAGATGTGTAACCGAAAAACGTAAATTGGGGGAGAACACTAATTCCGACTGTTTCAGCACTCTAAAATTTTCAAATGAAAGAATGCTGCTATTGTCTTCTTCAATCTTTTTGGGAACAATCAAGGTGCTAAACGAAAAATCCCCGTCCTTTTCTATTTGAAATAGCGAATTCATGTGCCTGCGAAAATGACTCTGGAAAATACGGTAGGGCGCATCCTCTAATTGGTAGAGATGAAGGGAGTTGCCATCAGGCAGGATTTGTTTTAAATGTCGATCGCTAACGATCTCAAAGGGCCCCTGCCAGACCTGTTGATAAAGGTGCGTACTATCTGCACTAAATTCATCTTTTACTAACCAGAAGGCGTGTTTTACAAACAGTACGCTGCGCGTGTAGCGGACACCTAAATGTTCAAAACCGTTGTGGGAGCCACGAAAATAATCGACCTGCTCATCAGTGTACCAGCACGCCACTTGTGGTGTTGGCAAACCGAGCAGCTTACCAAAGCCAGAGCCCCCGCGATTCGGCTGCCACCTTTTCCCCTGAGGCTGGCTATCCACCAGCGCTACATTCTTGGCCCAGGAATTTTTCAGGAAAGGAAAATCGTCGCGGTTGTAACGGACCTTGTAATTCGGCAGCATGGTCTTTCCAGCGGCGTAAGCAATAATTCCCAGCACATCGCCATGTTGGTGATCGGGCTTGCGGGTTTCAACCCCGACGGAAATAAGCAAATAGTTACTGTTTTTCTGCCAGCCATCACGCATTACGTAATAGCCCGTTTTTTCAAGGGCCAACGAACCAAGTTGCGGACGCTGTTTGGGCAATGTCCCATAGGTTAGCAATTGGGAGTGAGTCAGCAGCCAGTAAAACTGCTGCGGAATTGTTTCGCCGCCAAAATAGCGGAAAAGCGGATCGCTAAAAAGCATGGAGCCCACCGCCAACGGTTCACTGATATCCGCCTCGGTCTCTAAACCGCCATCGGTGTCATCCTGCAAAACGGGCATGGCCCCATTGGGCATGGCCAGCTTCACCAGCACATCGAACATGGCCTTAAATCTCCTTTCAAACCCTTCGGGCAGCTCAATGCCATTAATGTGAGCCAGTTGGTACACGCGCAGATAGTTTTCAATATCTCCTTTATGGTAGTGGCCGCTGCGTTCGAATTGAAAACCGTCCTCATTTACCTCGTGCTTTAAGTGCCATAGTAAACCTTTCAGGGCATGCTCGCGCCATTCAGACGACTGACAAAATTCCGGAAACAGACTGGCAATTTCAAACAGCGCTGCTAATCCGCGCGTCTGGTGATTACCATAGCGAAAGCGCTGTGTTTTGCGAAATAATATTTGAGCGTGGTAATAAAACATCTTTAACAGCAAAATCTGATCTTCCGGGGCGTACTGCTCTGTGGCTAAAAACGCATGATGATTAAACAACCAGTGATGAACGCGTTTACCGGCCCGGAACACTTCAAAGACGGCGTTGTCGCCCCCTTCCACCTGCTGCGCCTTAATGGCTTTCTCCAGGCTGCGCACCTGCTCTGTAAAATATTGCAGATAAACGGGGTCGTGGTCTTCAATGTAATAACAGAGAGCCACATCGGGAATTTTACTCTGTCTGGCTAAGTGTCTAAATTCATAGGCTGTAACGGCTTTGCCTTTTAAATTGCGCAGGGGCAGCTTCCAGGCAACAAATCCGGGGAAATCGCTCATCTGCTCCCGAGCCATTTTAAGATGGTATTGCTTTTGCTCCGGAAACTGATCCAGGTAGGCCTTTAATCTATTCTTAAAATTCTTCCAGTTAAAGTAGTAACGTCCGGCTGCCTTTTGTTTAAAGAAATTGGCCAATTTTCCCCTGGCTTTTTCCACTGGCAATTGGCGCAGTTGTAATGATTCGGCGTACGGCCGATTGATGTTTTGTAAAAACTGTGTGTCATCCGGAAAAGGCGGCAGGTTTAATGCCCCCCTCTTGAGTGGCAAACTCATCCCCGTTGACACAATCAATAAGGTAAAAACAATGATTAATTTGTAACGATCTATGTTCATTTTTGTTGTTTTCATTTCAATCATTAGCGTTGAACGCGTCCTGACAAATCGCCTTTGACGATATTCATGACTTCATCTTCCGTGACTAAATTCATGTCGCCATGAATGGTTTGTTTTAAAGCAGAGGCCGCAACGGCAAATTCCAGCGCCTGCTGACGATCTTTAAATTTATTCAATCCGTGAATCAGGCCGGCACCAAAGCTATCGCCGCCGCCAACCCGATCCACCAGATGGATGGGATATTTACGGCTGATGTAGAAATTCTTTCCGTCGAACAGCATGGCAGACCAGTTGTTATCGGAAGCGGAAAGGCTTTCACGCAAGGTGATGGCCACCAGGCCGGCCTTACTGACTTCCATTAATTGATTAGCCACAGATTTGTAGTGTTCAACATCTAATTTCCCGGAAGTGACATCGGTGGTTTCGGCTTCAATACCAAATACATCGGCGGCATCTTCTTCATTGGCAATAATCACATCCACGTATTGAACCAGTTCACTCATCACTTTTTTAGCCTGTTCCCGGCTCCACAGTTTCTTTCGGTAATTCAAATCACAACTAACGGTCAGCCCCTGAGCCCTGGCCTGCTGCACGGCCTGGATACTTATTTTAGAGAGTTCTTCACCCAATGCCGGGGTGATGCCTGTAATGTGGAACCAGAAGGCATTGTCAAATATTTTGGGCCAGTCAAAATCAGCGGCCTGCGCCTCACACAGGGCCGAATGCGCCCGGTCGTACACCACTTTTGAGGGACGAATGGAGGCCCCGTGTTCCAGAAAATAAATGCCGATGCGCTCACCGTCCCGAACGACGTAAGATATATCCACGCCATGTCCCTGTAAATGGAAAAGCGCTGCATCGCCTAACGGATTCTGTGGCAGACGCGTCACAAATCTTACCGGATTACCAAAAAGCGACAGCGACACAGCAACATTGGCTTCGCCTCCGCCATACTTTACGTCAAACCGATTAGCCTGAATAAGACGTTCTTTATCAGGTGGAGATAAGCGTAGCATAATTTCACCAAAAGTGACAATGACTTTTTCCATTTTAGTCTCCTGTTTAACCCTTCATATCCATAAAATCCTTTGAGTAAAACGGTTACGGTTCTCTTCCCTGTTTAACAGCCTGAATAAATTTTTGGGCATGTTCACTGAGCGCTGCCCAGTCTTTATTTTTAATCATTTCTTTATTCAAAAGCGCGGTTCCTACGCCCACAAAACTGGCCCCTGATCGGATGAATTCCACCGTGTTGTCTAAATTCACGCCACCAGTGGGGGTTAATTTAATCTGTGGCAATGGCCCGTGAATGTCTTTAAAATACCGCGGTCCAAAACGACTGGCCGGAAAGACCTTAACCACGTCGGCTCCGCCTTCCCAGGCTGCTAAAATTTCCGTTGGCGTCAAGGCTCCTGGAAATACCGCACAATCATAGCGATGTGCTGTGGCCACAATTTCCGGTTTGTACACCGGGCTGACGACGAATTTTGCCCCGGCATGGATCACTGCCTGCGCTGTTGCGTCATCCAGCACGGTTCCTGCGCCAATCAAAAAAGCATCATCTTGCGTTAAGCTTTGACTCAGCTCTTTAATCACATCCACCGCATGGGGCGTGGTCATCGTAATTTCCAGGGCGCGCACCCCTCCGGCTATCAAAGCATTCACAATGCCCGGCAAATCATCCTCTTTGGAAGCGCGGATTACGGCAATCACTCCTGTTTCTTCCAGTAATTGAATAGATTGTACGCGGTCCATCTCAAACAAACTCCTTTATTTAAAGAGGAGGTGGGGTTGCCCCCGCCCCCCCGTTAACCGTGTTTTATTTAACTAACAGCATCTTTTTGATAGCCGAAAATTTACCGGCTTTGATTTGATAAAAGTAGACTCCGGACGCCATTCTGGGATTGTAAAACACCACTTTGTAACGACCGGCTTTCATTGGCTTATCCACTACGGTAGCCACTTCGCGACCAAGTACATCAAAGACTTTTAAGGTCACCCCACCGCTCTCCTTCAGATCAAAAGCGATGGTTGTAGTCGGATTGAATGGATTTGGGAAGTTCTGGTACAGGGCATATTCCAGAGGAATGGGTTGATTTTCATCAATTGCGGTTTCCAGCTCAAAAACGGCCGTAACGGTTTTATTGTCATCCATAGTAATGGAGGCCGGATTGTCGCTTCCGCTTAAATCGCCCTGCCATTCTTTGAAAACATAACCTGAATCCGGGATAGCCGTTAACTGAACAACGGTACCAGGATCGTAGGTTTTGCCTACCGGTTGCGGATCTAAAGCCACCGTTCCGTTGCCTTCAACGATTACGGTTAACAGCTTATGAACCGGAGTTTGTGTGGCCCAGCGCAAATCACCCAAAGCCTGGCCCTCGTGTCCCAATCCATAGAGATGCGATTCCGCCTTGAGGGTGTAATTCATGTTGTCCGCATCTTCAAATTTGGGATCAATGCCCCAGACGGTCTCTTCATCGACCATACCGCCTTTCGATGCTTTAATCGGAACAGCCAGTACATTAAACGTATCAATGTGGCTGACCACGGTTCCCTTGCCCTGCGCATCCATCAAGTCGGCATCCCGTCCTACATCAGACAGGCGACTGTTGGCAATGATGATGTCGCGTACAACAGCGCCGCCACTGTTTTTCAGGTAGAAAACACGTGTGGCCGAATGATTAATCGTAATATGTTCCAGAATAACCGGCGCGTCAGCGGTACTGGTGTCTTTGTCTGAGTAATAGCGCACTGCTTCGGCATCAATATTGGTAAATGTACAATTGCGAACGATTAAGCTATCCAGTGGCCGGTCAGTGTCCCACTTTTCTGTGTCCGAAATGCGGATGGCCTCATAACCGATGTTGGCAAAGGTACAGTTTTCAATGCGTACCACACCAGCCCGAACGTTTTTGTCAATCTTAAAGGCGTGCCCGTCGCCATACTTAACATCTTTATTCTGGTACAGATTAACAAAATCGCAGTCTTTGAGGGTAATGTTGGCTCCCCAGCGCACGGTGTCGCCATTGGAGTAATTGCTCAGGCGAACGCCATACTTCATGCCGTGGCTCTTAGGATGTCCGCCGTCAACTTTAACACCGATTAAAGTGAAACTATCGAACACACGGAAAATATCAATGTTCGAAGCTTCCACATCGCTATTGGTTACCACCGGTTTTTCCGTTAAACCGGGTTTGGCCATGATGGTTAAAGGTTTTAACACCGCTACATCGGAAGGCGATGTGGAGGTGTAGACGCCCGTCGTAGTTAGCATAATGGTATCAATGTTGGAATTATTATTGGCAAATTCCACGGCCTCCCGCAAATCCCAGGTAGAATCAATTTCCAGTACGTGGGATCCGGTTTGAATTTCTCCAAAATTGGCAATCACGTGTTTATCGCCGTCCAGAACCAGAGTGTCGGGATTTTCCGAGCTGACCAGATCGCCGGTCCAACCTGTAAATTCCCATCCGGGAAACGGCGTGGCCGTCAGAATCACCGTAGTCAAGGTATCATACGTGCCCAAAATGGGCTGGGGCGTGACCGTTACGCCGCCCAGACCGACCGTATCAATATCCAGGGTAACCTGAGGCAGGGTGCTGCGGAAATGCGCCGTTAAATTCATATCCGACATAATGGTAAAGGTAAACGGATTGTCCGTTGTGGCTGTATCACCGCTCCATTCCACAAATTCCCAGGTGGAAGAATCCGGAACAGCGGTCAGTGTGACTTCCGTACCTTCATCGTACCGATTACCTTCCAGAGGCTCCGGACTAAATTCCACATGGCCAATACCTTCTACTTCAACATTTACCACATATTTGGGCGCTGTGGTTTCGAAGATGGCCTTTACAGTTTTGTTGTCATCCATGGTAACCGTAGCCGTTGGATTGTCCGGCGGAAAAGCTACCGCGCCTTCCCAGGCCGAAAATTTCCAGCCTGGCGAAGGGCTGGCGGTTAAGGTAACGGTCGTACCCGGATCGTAATAGGGGCCTGCCGGATCGGCTGTCACCGTACCGCTGCCTTCAACAATAATGGACAAACGATATTGCCCGGGATGTTCGGCCCAGCGCAAATCGCCCAGAGGCTGTCCATCATCGCCAAGGGTCAACACGGGAGAATTGGTATCCAGCGTAAAATCGCCATTGGCCGGATCGGCGAACATGGGATCGACATGGAAAGTATCCGATACGGTAGCGCTGGAAACTTTCCAGCTTACCACATCCCAGACAGCGTTGTGATGAAAGAGATTGTCAGCGGATTCAAAGCGACTGAAATAACTGCCATAACTATTTTTTACAAACAGGGAATTCTTAACTTCTACATCCGTCATGTCGTCAAAAAAGATCATTCCTTTGGAACTGCCGCCGCAATCGTAAAATGTACAATGATTCACGCGCACTATGGTATTGGGATTGGTGTCCCCTTTGATTCCTTCGCGGGCAAAGCCATGGAAAGTACAATTATAGAATTCAGCGTATTTTAATTGGACCGCGGGATCGCTCGATGAGCCTGAGTAAAGTGTAACGCCCTCTTTGGCCCCATTGGCAAAGGTGCTGTTGTGCACAATAAGCGAATCGATACCGCAATCTGCGTAGGGCTTGATGATCTTTTCATTGAAATCATGAAAATCACAATCCATTACTTTCACAATCATTGAACCATTGACATCGCCGTTGTCCAGACGCAGAGCATATTTTGCCTTGGCTGCGGCGCCTTCAGCCGTACCGTCGCCGTCCAGTTCCAATCCTTGCAGCGTAATTTTAGGCGAACCAACCACTTTGAACATGTAGGCGCCGGTAGAAGTGCCCACGTATTTTAAAATTGGTTTGCTGTACAGACCATCGGCCGCACGAATGGTCAGGTCTTTGTCCAGTACGATTTGATCAGATGAAAGATAAACGCCTCCGCTGGTAACCAATTCAATGATGTCGCCAGGTTCTGCAGCATCAATGGCCGGTTTCAGAACATCGGCGCCGGCTTCAACCTGAATGACTTTGGGCATTAAGTATTGTGGATCCCAGCGCAGGTCGCCCATGGCATGGCCATCGTCTGCCATGCTCAGCACAGGAGAAGTGTCCGAAAGCGTAAAATCGCCATTGGCCGGATCGGCAAACATGGGGTCGGCATGCAGGGTATCCGAAACGGTTGCATTGGAGACCGTCCAGTTTACTACATCCCACACGCCATTATGATGAAACATATTATCAGCCGATTCAAAACGACTGAAATAGCTTCCGTAACTATTTTTGACAAACAGGGAATTCTTAACTTCCACATTGGTCATGTCGTCAAAATAGATCATCCCCTTGGAACTGCCGCCGCAATCGTAAAATGTACAGTGATTCACCAGAACCTGAGTATTGGGATTGGTATCTCCTTTGATACCCTCGCGAACCATGCCGTAGAAGGTACAGTTTTCAAATTTAGCGTATTTTATACGTACAGCGGGATCACTTGAAGAACCTGAATAGAGCGTAACACCTTCTTTAGCCCCATTGGCAAAGGTACTGAAGGTAACGATCAAGGAGTCGATTCCGCAATTGGCGTAGGGTTTAATTATTTTTTCATTAAAGTCATGCAGATAGCAATCATTTACCTTGAGGACCATCGTACCCAGTGTGTCGCCATTATCCAGCCGGAAAGCATATTTTGCCTTCGCTGCGGCGCCCTCGGCTGTACCGTCACCGTCGAACTCAATGCCGTCAACAACAATTTGGGGAGAATTGATCACTTTAAACATGTAAGCGCCCGTTGAAGTACCGATGTATTTGAGTACCGGTTTTTGCTCGAGGCCATCTGCTGCCCTGATGGTTAAATCTTTATCCAGCACAATTTGATCGCTTGAAAGATAAAGCCCTCCGCTGGTGGTCAGCTCAATAATATCTCCGACAGCGGCCGCATCGATGGCGGCTTTCAATACATCGGTACCCGCCGCAACCTGGTGCACCGTCTGAGCTTTAAGTTGAGGTGAAATCAACAAAACGCTCAGTAAGAGAATCGTAACAAAACGTAATTGTTTGCTCATGGAGCCCTCCTGTTTATTGGTTGATGTCTTTTATTTCAAGAAATCTTCACGCAATGGTGAAAAGGTGTCGATTAACACGCCCTCTTCCAGACAAACGGCGCCATGCTCCACATTAGCCGGAATTACAAAAGCATCACCTGCTTTTAGAATTTGTTTTTTACCATCGATTTCCACTTCGAATTTGCCGGAAATGACATACGAGACCTGTTCATGAGGATGCGTATGTTTGTAGCCAATGGCGCCTTTGTCAAAATGCACCTTGACCAACATTAAATTGGGCTGATAGCCCATAATTTTTCGTTTCATGCCATCGCCGGCCGGTTCCCAGGCAATGGCCTGATCTTTGATATGGAATGGATTATTCATGGTTTACTCCTGCCTGTATGCGATGAATTTTCCCGCCAAAAAGATAAACACAGAAAATACCGATGGGCACCAGGGCGGCCCCTAACATGAAAAACGGAATGTAGGAAACGCGTGTGATTAAAGGGACCAGATAGGTGGTGATGATGACGCCCAGGGCGGCTGTGGTGCCCCCCATGCCGGCGACGGTGCCCACATTCTTGCCCACGTAAAAGTCACTGGGTAAGGTTTGAATATTGCCAATAGCCACCTGAAAGCCAAAGAGAATGAGCGCAATTAATAAAACTGCAATAATCGGCGATGCCGCATAAGCTGTGAGTAACAAAGATGGCAACATGACAGCAGCGCCAAACAGGATGGATTGCTTGCGCGCCTGATCGACGGTTTTTCCACGACGCATCAACCAGCCGGCCAGCCAGCCACCGGAAAGCGCGCCCACCGCTGCGCCCACATAGGGCACCCAGGCAAATAGGCCAATCTGCTTGATATCAAATCCGAAGCGATCGTGCAGGTAAATGGGCAACCAGTACACAAACAACCACCAGATGGGGTCCAGAAAAAAGCGCGAAGCCAGCACAGACCAGGTTTGTTTAATGGAGAGCAATTTTTTGACACTCAAAATAATGCCGTCTTCTTCTCCCTTGCCGTCCACTTTCTGCCCTTCCAGAATGTATTGGCGTTCTTCTTCTGTGAGCCATGGGTGTTCTTTAGGCAAAGCGCGGTTAATAAAAAACCAGGGAATAATCCATAACAGACCCAGCCCGCCAAGAACGACAAATGTCGCCCGCCAGCCAATCAGTAAGTACAAAAAGGCAATCAAAGGCGGCGAAATGATGGATCCAATGGAAGCGCCGGTGTTAAAAATTCCCTGGGCAAAGGCACGTTCTTTGACCGGAAACCACTCGGCATTTGATTTGGTCGCGCCTGGCCAGTTTCCCGCTTCGCCCAAACCCAGCATAAAACGGAAAAAGCCAAAACTCATGACGCTTTTGGCAATGGCATGCCCCATAGCAGAAAACGACCAGATAAAAATAGAGATCACAAAGCCAAGACGCGTGCCAACCCAGTCGTACAATCTTCCGGAAAGACTCTGACTGATGGCATAGGCAATGGTAAACGTAATGGCTATTTTAGAATAGTCTAATTTACTCAATCCCAGATCGGAACTGATATTGGGCCACATGATGGCCAGGGCGCTCCGGTCGATGTAATTAATGACTGTGGCCAGCGCTACCAGAGCAATAATCCACCATCTAAGTCCTTTTAATTTTGCCATGTCTCATCCTATTTATTTAATTTTTTCCACTTTGTAATTTCCACGCCAGGAGAAAAGGCGATCTCCAAACTTTACCCGATGCCTGGCCTGTTCGTCAGCTTTTTGATTGGTGACCATGATCCGCCAGGCGGCGCCATCTTTACAGGCGATTTCCACCACACTCCCCTGATCATTGTGCCCAATAATGGTGATTTTTGAGAAGGAAGGACGAGCATTTTCCGATCGTTCCTCAGCTTCGTTAAAGTAGCCATGCGGTTCAATGACCGAAACAAACAGAATATTTTTCTGATGTACGCGAAAAACCATCCCTGGCTCATTTCTCAGATTAAAATGCGGATCATGAGCACCAATGCGTGTGAAAAAGACCTGCGCCTCCGGCTGGGCGGCAGTTAAAAAGGAATAATAGCGTTGCCCGGAAACCCAGGTAAATTGAAACGGTTGATTACCGACGCCCTCTGCTTCATTCCATAGGTGCTGATAACCATAAGACGTGCCCATTGGTAGTTGCAAACTGTCATGGGCCGTTAATGCCCAGTTACTGGTCACAAATTGCCCATCAAAATGCAGGACGTAATCATACACATGCTCACGCCGGGAAGTTAGCCGATAGAGATCAACCACAAAGGGATACGGAACCTGGGGATCGTGGATCAGGAACATGGTACGCTGCATGTGCACACCTGGATAATGGTCATCAGAAATGGCGCTCATCACCTGTACCCGGGGATTGGAAGCGTCAAAGAAATGGCGTCTGGCAAAAACTTTATCGGCTTCCTTGCGATTTGCTCGATTCTGAGAAACCTGATCTACAACCACCGTATTGTGCGCCACAGTTTGTTTGGCATAGGTGGTATTTTCTGGCAAATAACGCCCCCCAAATTTCGGCTCCATATTAATCCAGCGGGCAAAACCATAATCCGGCACGACCGATCGTCCCTGATCGTACAGAATAAAATGCAGTTTATCAAAATGTCCGTGTCCTTTGCCATGAACGCCATATTTCATCAAAAGCATGGTTTGCTCCGGGCCCTTGCCTGTTCGCAAAATTCCCAGGCCGCCTCTTTGCCCGTCAAAACCGTCTCTAAACTCCACGCTCGGCCACTGTGGAAATTCGATGTTATGCCCATCCCCAAAATCCCGTGCCACGCTCAGACCACAAATATTCAAAACAACACGGCCCTGTAGCTTTTTGAGTCCTAACAATTCCTGACTTTTGCCATAACGGTAATAGGCAATATCATTGGCGATTACCACGCCTACGGCTGCCACATTCATGGTGCGTGAGGCATCGTTGATCGGTGGGAAAACGCCATCGGGGAAGGTGGTTTTGACGGCTGCGAAATACGCTTTTTTCAAAATGGAATCACGATAGGCAAAAATTTTGAGTTGCGGCCTGTTGCGTTCCAAGGCTTCGGCAAATAGGAAAAAGGGACGCAAGGCGTAACGGATGTAGTAGGGGCCCTCCATGTAGTAACCATCGGGAGAGAAAAGTAAATCCAGTTGTTTTAAGAAACCTCCCTGGTCATTTTTTTCGGTTCCATAAAGAGCTTTATCGACTAATTCCTGATCATCCAGAACCAGGCCCAGCATCCCCACAGCCGTTACCGCCCAGGTACCATGATTGTGAATGCGATTGAACTCTTGCGGATGTTCATCCGAAAGCCAGCGGGCCATGGGCCGAAAGATATTCTTTTCAAAAAGCGATCGGTCCTGCTCCGACAACCAGTCATAGATGCAATCATAGGCCTGTACCGTGTAAACCAGCCAAACCGCTTCGTTCAATGACTGATGGAACAATTTACCGGGCGACTGATTGTGAGACAGGGGATGCGCTCCAAGGGTGGGATAGAGTTTTGCATATTTCAGCAACATCCGGCGAATAAACTGCGCGTATTTCTCCTGCCCCGTAATCTGAAACAGCAACCCGGCGGCCCGCATCTCACGGTAATTCTGTTTATGTCGCTCATGCTCGTAGCCGCCAGCCTCCCCTGGAGGTGGAACATCAATGGGCTGCTCCAGGGCACGATCGACCATTTCTCTATTTTTCTGGAAAGAAAATGCAAGGAGCGGAAAGTTATGCAGTTGCTGAGCAATGCTCTTCGCTTCCTTCGACGAAATAAAGAGGGAAGGATGTTCCCCGGCCGGCAACATCCCCCACAAAAGGAAAAGGTTAAGAAATATGAAAGCAAAAAAACGTTTCATAAAAATTTCTCCAATCCATTAAGGCATGTACAAACCACCATTTACTTCCAGAGATTGCCCGGTTACATAGTCAGACAATTCCGAAGCCAGGAATAGGACCGCTCTGGCGATGTCCAGTGGTTCGCCTACCCTGCCCAATGGGATTAGAGAAGGCATTTTTTCACGAACCTCTTTCGGTGTAAAGGTGTTATGAAAAGCCGTAGAACCGATAAAGCCGGGAGATACACAGTTAACATTGACCTTAAACGGAGCCAGTTCTTTGGCCAATGATTTGGTAAACGTCCAGATGGCGCCTTTAGCGGCAGCATAGGCGGCAGCGCCCGGGCCGCCACCATCGTGCGCAGCCTGAGAAGAAAGATTGATGACCTTACCTGAATTTTGTTTCTTAAAATAAGGAATCACCAGATGGGACATCAAAAAGGCACTTTTGATGTTCACATCAACCACCGTTTGGAAATGATTCTCATCAAATTCGGCCACTGGAACACGCCCGATTAAACCGCCAGCATTATTGACCAGAATATCAATGGTCTGGCCCAATTCCAGCGCAGCTTCGATTAATTTACTGGCTTCCTCCTTTTTAGTAACATCCGCCACCACGGCCTTGACTTTGGCCCCGGTTTTTTCAGCTATTTCTCTGGCCACCTGTTCCAGCCGTTGACCATCCTGGTGATTGTTAATGACCACATTGGCACCGCAAGAAGCCAGAATGTTTGCAATCTCTCGCCCAATCCCCTGAATACTTCCCGTTACAATGGCGGTTTTGTTATTAAGATTAATCTCCATTTCTCCTCTCCTATTTGTATTATGTACTACAAATTTTTTCCCATAAAAAAAATTTATTTCATTTTGGCCACAATAGTTCTGGAATGTTCCTCAGCAATACGTAGATGTTCGCGCATAAAGGCGTAGGCCTTTTCTTCATCCTGATCGCAAATACTTTGGTAGATTTTTTCATGGTATTCCAGGGCCGCGCTTTTGGCCACGTTGATTTCAGCATAAACCAGAGTCCTGATTTTAGGCATCAACTGGAAAATGGGATCGATCATGATGGGAATGATGGGGTTAGCCGTTGCCCGGGCAATAAATAAATGGAATTCGCGGTCCAGTTCGCCTTCCAGGCGGAAATCGTGTTTACTGACTTTTTTAAACTTTTCCAGATTTGTGTGCAGTTTTTTGATATCGTCTTCGGTACGGTTTCGGGCAGCCAGACGTGAAATTTCCGGCTCGATGATTTTACGCACTTCCATGAGGTACATGATGTAATTTTTGTCAAAATTCAACTCCAAGTAGAGACGCATGGGTTTAATGACATTCTGAGGTGAATAATCTTCAATATAAATGCCACTCCCCTTTTTAACGGAGATCAATCCTTTGGTTCGTAACTTTTGTAACGCCTCTCGTAGTGCGGTGCGACTAACGCCAAACATTTCACAGAGTTCATGTTCGGTGGGCAATTTTTCGCCGGGCAAAAACTTTTTTTCAATGATGGCTTTTTCAATCCGGTCCTGAATTTCCTGACTCAAGGTCGAAGCATTTTTAATCGCTTTAAATTCGTAAGACACGTGCACCTCTTTTTGTAATATGTATGACAAATCGAATTTTAAGAAATGAAAATCAGATTGTCAAATTTTTTTAGGATTGTTACAAAAGGTTGCAGTTGGAATCTTTAAATTAAGCTTCCATTGTACCAGTTTACAGCTTAAACCATACAACCACATTGATCACGCGACCTTCCACGGGCATGTAAATTTCCTTAAACTGAGGATTACTTATAGGTGGAATAACCAGTGGTTCGTATTTGCTCTGTCTTTCATCCAGTAGATTCTCAATATTAAAGACCAGGGAAAACAGTTTGAATTTCTTTTCGAACATAAAGCCAAAGATAAGATAGGCCTTTTTCTGGCTACCGTCTGTTAAAATTGTTTTCCTGTGTAAAATCCTTCTAATCCAGTTCGCCATTTGCCTTCTTGTTCGTAAACCATAGTAAAGTTAACTTTATGCTGAGGGGTAAACGGCAATCTTCTTTTCCCTTCCGAAACCATCCATTCAGTATCGACGAAATTGTAATCGAGAAAAACCTCAAGTTCATCTACATTTAGAATAAGATGTGTTTCGGCCCCACGGGCTAACATGGGCGCGCTGGAAAAATTAAGCGGGCCGTTAATAGAAGTTGAAATAGCCATTTGAGCATTATTAATCCGCGTGACATAGAACGACTGGTTCAGGCTAAGGGCCATTTCATCTTTCCAGTAGTGGTAGGTCATATCAAAGGAGAGATCACGGGATCGTTCGGCGTGCAACCTTGCTGTCGGTGAAATGTGGTAGGTGTAAAAATCCTTTGCCGGTGCCACATCGTGCAAAACAGGTACACTGTAACCAAAACCGCCCGATAGGCGCAATTTTATTTGGTTAGATGCGTTGAATAAAAGGGCGGCATGGGGCAGAAAGAATGAAGTCTTTTCCCATTGATAATCCCAGCGCAAACCACCGTGAACAGTCCAGCCCGACGCGAATTTCCAGTCATCCTGGGCAAACAGGCCAATGGTTGTAAGGGAATAATCGTAAAGCTGATGAACGGCCTGCCTGAATTGACGAAAAGTATTATGAATGAAAGAGACACCGCCAACCCACTTATGCTTTCCGGCAGGTAAAAAATATGTGGCTTCCCCAAAGGCGTAGTTCTGCTTTCCATGAAAATAGGCCTGGGGGAAGGTAACGTTTTGATCGAAATTTTGATAGGATGTTCTAAAGGTAGCGGAACGACCGCTGGCGAATCGCTTCTGGAAGCGCACGTCCAGACCAAGGCGTCTGGTGGCGTAAGTCTCTTTGTAAATATGAAGCGAATCGCCTCCCTGGTTAAGCACATGCATATCGCCCCCAGCGCGATTTTCAAAAAAGGAATTGAGGCAAAGCATGAGTGAAGTTCTTTTATTAAAATTGTAAAAGAACCGCGGGTTGATGCTGGCCTGTCGAAATTGGGGAATATCGCTAAAACCATCTCCATCAATATCAACGGCCGATTGCAGGCTGTGACTGGTTAAAAAGGTGAGGCTGGCTTTTCCGTATTTTGCGCTGTAAAAGGCGCTGACATCGCTGCCCTGCCGATTGGTTCGGTTCAAAAGTAAATCCAGATGGGGCTGGGCTGAAGGAGTCCGTGAAATCAGGTTGACAATACCGGCTACCGCACCGTTGGCAAACAGCGTAGAATAGGAACCGCGCGTGATTTCGATTTGCTGTAAATCCAGCGGTGGGATCTGCAGAGGGCTCAAACCGGAGCCCAAATCGCTAAAATCGGGGAAACCGTCCTTAAGCAATTTTGTGTAACGCGCAGGTAATCCCTGCAGGCGAAAACGGATGGCTCCGCTTATTAGGGAGGTTTGTTGCGTAATAATGCTGCTGGATTCGCTTAAAAACTTGGAAATGTTGCCTGGGTTGATGCCAATTTCTTCATTAATCTCTTCTCTGCCTAGCACTTCAATACGTACCGGGGTTTTGGCCACGATGCTATTATTGCGCGTTGAAGTTACTACAATTTGCTCACTGCGGAAGGGCGCCGGTTCCAATAAGACTGTTAAAGTCTTTCCCTTTTTTTCTTTCATTGGAAAATTTAATGGCAATCGTTTAGTACGGTAGCCAACGTATGAAATAACAAGAAAATGACGTCCATTCGGAATGTGTTTTATTTCAGCCAGGCCCTGCGCACCGGTCGAAGCGCCGATTTGTAAAGAGTCAAAATAGACATTAGCACCGACCAACGGCTGATGACTTTCTGCGCTTTTAACCAGAATTTTGATAGCATTTTGTGCAAAAACAGCCTGAGCTAATAATAGCCAGGTCAAGAATAGGACGTGTTTCATTTTTAATCCCTGATCATTTTTCGTATCGTTGTAAAAGTTGACAGATTTTCTAACAAGTTAGATTATTGCAATGCCTTCTTAATAAAAAACATGCTCATTTAAAAATCACAATAAGCCTGTACATTAATTACTATGCTTCAGGCCGAACTGCACCAGTTTTAATCCTCCATCTAAGATGAGGCCCACCCCCGGTGCATACATTTTGTACTCTTTAATGCCCGGTTCCAGCGGGGTGGTCTCTTCTGTTTTTAAGCAGTGGATAAAATGGCCCGCCGGAGTATCTAATGTTTCATTTAGAGATTTCACTTCAGCACGGTCCAATGCTTTACCAGGAGCGACTTCCTGATAAAATTTTTGTCCGGGATGCGGCTGGCCGGGCATCATCAAACCAAAGTGTGCCCCATCCTCTCCCGATAGCCAGGCCCCCTCATGGCCAACTACTTTTCCATTACTGTAGATATCCACACTCTCGCCAAAATAAAACACATCCCGAGTTTTAGGATCAATGGCATAAAAATTTCGGGAGACTTCCGATAGGGAGCCATTTTGTGTTTCGCGTTCTTCTACAATGCGTGTTTCCACTCCATCAACAACTTTTACCTCATTCAACACCGTAACAGCCAACTCAATCTGCTTGCCATCTTCTGTTCCTCTAAGAATAAGCCGGTAACCGGGCTTCAAAATAAAATATGGATTTTCACCTATGGATGTTAGAGCGCTTTTATCGACTTTAAAATCCCTTTGCCAGGTTTGTGCCTCTTTCCAATTTTCCTGGTTGTTGGCTTCAATTTCTTCTTTCTCAGCACTTTTATTAACCGTTTCAATCAACGTCCCATCCGGACGATACATGGCGACTAAAGCGCTGTCCCCTTTTTTAAGCTGAACTTCAAATATCGTTCCCTTTTTCTTTTCGATTTTAGCCGTTTCCTGAACCTCGTAAGCGCTCAATTCTTTTCTTAGTGCCGATTTTACAATTTTCGGCAGATCTTCTTTTTTAATTTCTGTTTCCTTTTCTATCACATGGCCTTGTGCATCCAGAATAATCGACATCTCCACATCACCGACCTCAAAATTAGCCTCGAAATTGCCCTGTTCCTGTTTCCATTCGATTTCGCGGACTTCCGGATACAGGGACTTGAGTTTTTGTTGCAAAACAACTGGCACCAGTTGTTTTTCGTGTGTACAGGCTGTTGCCCCAAAAAGCGTGAATAATAAAATGATAAGGATTTTCATAATTCACCTCCTTCAGTTACATGACGTAGCTCGTAAAATATAACAGGTAATTTTGAAGAAATTCTGAAGGAGAAAGGAATGGTTTTAAAATAATATCTACGTCTACAATAAAGACCGGCTTTTACGGAAACCAAAAAAGACGCTGTTGATTTTGTTGCAATCATAGGTTTGAAAAATGGACAGGCTTTTGGCCATATCTCCAAAAACCTGAAAATGTTAGGTCATTGCATTCGGGCCGTTACGTCAATGTACACATTTTGATTGAATTGGATTAAAAGCGCAATATCAGCGAATGCCAGCCATTCTTAAATGTGTAAGAAATCACCACTCCATTTTGTTGGCAAATCTGTTTAACGATAGTAAGGCCTAAACCTGGTGAATCGTACGAAGTACGTCCTTTTTTAAAACGTTCAAACAAGACGTACGTATCCACTTCAGGACTCTCTCCGGGATTACAGATAGTTAACGAATGATCCCGTATTTCAATTTCAATCCTTCCCTGAGGCACATTGTGTTTAATAGCGTTAGTGAGCAGATTGGAAACCAAAGTCTCGGCCATGAAGGGATTAAAAGCCAGACGCAATGTGTCCTGGAAACGGGTAATCACTGTTAGACGTTTACTCTGAATGAGAGCCTCCATATTTTCAAGTTGTTTTTCTATTACCTGGCGAAAATCTACTATTATCTTTTCCTCGAATTGCCGGTTTTCAATCTTGATCAATAAATTTAAGGATTGATTTAATCGATTTAAACGGTTTAACGCATCGTACATCGCTCGAATATCTTGCAATTGTTCATCTGTTAAATTTTCATCCTGAATAAAAATATCCAGTTTAGAGCGTAAGATAGCTAATGGCGTTTGCATTTCGTGAGCTGCATTTTCACTAAACTCCTTCAGATTGCGGTAGTCCCTTTGCAACTTGTCGGCCATCTCATTAAGGGTTTTGTTTAACTGTTGAAATTCTATGGTGGCGACATCCGGTAAATTTAATGGTTTCTTGCTATTTAACTTAAAATGATTCAATGTTTGCAGCGTGTCGTAGAACGGTTTCCACAGTGTTCGGTCACTCCAGATATTTACTGCATTTAGTAAAACGATCATGGCAATAAAAATGGCAATCATTACACTAAAAACCCCTGTAAGCAAATCGTCTTTTTCGATTAGAGAACGGCGAAGCGTAATTCTGTAATTGGTATTTTTAAGACGGGTGTAAAAATGGAGCTGGCGCAGAGGGACAAATTCTCCTGTCTCCTTGACATGGATGAGTGTATCATTCAAGGATTCTTTTACGGCAACATCGCTTGCCATTTTTTTGATTTCCAGAGTGAGTGTAGCCCAATCAGGAATGGGAATGGGGCTGTTTTGTAATTGTTTGACGATTCTGTTTTTTTCTGAAAATAGGGTTTCATCCACTTCTTCTGTAATAAGCGCTTTGAGCACATAGTAGATAGTGACGCTTCCAAGTACAAAAACCAAAAGCGAAGAAAATACGAAATAGATAATAACGCGTTTAAAGAGTTTCATTTCACCTCAAATTTATATCCGATGGCATAAATAGTCTTTATGTAATCGTTTCCTCCGGCCTGAATTATTTTTTTACGCAAATTTTTAATGTGTGTGTAAATAAAATCAAATGAATCTATTAAATCGGCCTGATCCCCTAAAAGATGCTCCGCAATCGCTTCACGCGTGAGTACTCGATTTTTGTTACCTACCAAATAGAGTAACAAATCAAATTCTTTTCTGGTTAAATTGAGCTCGTTGTCGTGGACAAAAACTCGATATTCATCGGGGTAAAGGGTTAAATCATGGAAGACAATCTTCTTTTCGCCTTCAAATTGACGACGACGGATGATGGATTGAATGCGGGCGCTTAGTTCCGGAAGATGGAATGGTTTGGCCAGGTAGTCATCTGCCCCGGATTTGAGGCCATTAATTTTATCATCCAGGGCATTTTTCGCAGAGACAATAATGATACCGGTTTTCATATGTTCTGCTTTTAGTATTTGCAGCAAATCGAGGCCGTTCCCGTCAGGAAGCATGATGTCGAGCACCACACAATCGTAACTATTAAGATGTAGTCGGTTTAGCGCTTCTTCAAAATTAAAAACAAGATCGCATTGGTAGCCTTCCTGTCGTAGAAAATAACGGATGGATTCACCCAATTCTTTTTCATCCTCGATCACTAAGATATTCATCTCTTTTTTCTCTTCTATTTATCATTAATAAGATAATAACAAATTTTGGAGAAAATTTGAAGCATTTTTGGCCAGATAAACATTTTATTTAGAAACATTGAAAAAAATTTAGGAGTAGGTTGGGTAATTATTTTATGTATCCATTTTTTAAAAGAGTAAGAAAACATGCGCTGCTTATGGCTTTGAACTTTTTAAAATTGGTATTAAGTTGAACTCATTTGTAGTCCCGGATAGGAGGCATGGTATTAAAAATGGCTTTCTACCACCATGATGTTGCAGGCGTTTTAACCAGTATTTTGTATTAAAATTATTAATGAGTTCAGTATAAAAACCACGAATTTCACGGATTAACACGAAGATATTTGATGTAATTTAAATAAAAACAATAGGCAAATTTAAATAAAATTCGATAATAATACCTTTTTAGAGTGGACTCATT